>NZ_RZSB01000365.1:0-5903 GCF_004023285.1 Mesorhizobium sp. M2A.F.Ca.ET.067.02.1.1 | reverse complement strand
GTCGCAACACCGCTCTGGCGCGAGACAGTGGTCTAGCGCCGCTCGGCGGCGCGGCTTACCCACGTGATGACGAAGCGCCCCAGGACAATCCCCACGACGCCCGCCGCCGTCTTGAGCAGGCCATCGAGAACCCGCGCGTGCCGGCCTGGGTCGAACAGTTGCAGGACCTCGAGAACGCCGGCCACCGCGCAAACGAACAGCACGGTCTGCGTCACGCGGGACGGGAACCCGAGCGCCAGGGCCAGCCCCAGCAGGACGTAGGCCAAGGCGCGCTCGATGTTGGGGTCGCTCAAGCGTGGCCGCAGCTCGATGGGCGACAGCGTCGCGAAGGTGATGAGAGCCAGCAGGGCGAGCGCGGCGAGACGGGAAATGGAGGTCATGACCGCTCTTACAGGCCGCTGGCCGTTATAACAATATTTGCCGGCGCTCGGCCGTGGGTTGGTCCGCCCACGCCGGCGGCGCCCGTGCCTTCCCGGCGATGCCGTCAGGCCGGGACGGCATCGGCGCCCTTGCCCGGCAATGGCTGGCTGAAATCCTTCCGTCCGTTCAGCGATGCCCGATACGCCATCGGCGACTTGCCGTTGACGCGTTTGAAGGCGTTGCAGAAGGCGCTTTCGGAGGTGTAGCCGAGCGTGCGGGCGACGACGGCCACGGGCGTCCGCTCCTCGCGCAAGGCGCGCTCGGCAAGGCGCATGCGCCATTCGGTCAGATAGGCCAGCGGCGCGATGCCGGCGACCGTCCTGAAATGGACGGCGAATGAGGTGCGCGACATGGCGCAGGCTTTCGCCAGCTCCTCCAAATGCCAGGCGCGCGCCGGGTCGCCATGCATCAGGCGCAGCGCCGGCGCGATGCGCGGCTCGGCCAGCGCCTTGAGCCAGCCGGCGGGCATCAGGCTCGCTCTGTCGAGATGCGAGCGCAGGATCTCGATGAAAAGCAGTTGCGTCAGCTGCGCCGAGGCGAGCTGCGCGCCGGGCTGGCCGGCGTCCCTTTCTTCGATCAGCCGATCGAGCAGCCAGCGGAAGATAGCCGCCTGGGGCGACGCCGCGCGCGTGTGGATCCATGGCGGCAATAGATCGGCGAGCAGCCCGCCGCGCGCCGGATCGAGCAGGACATGGCCGCCGATATGGGCGAATTCCGAGCCGTCGCCGAGCGTCGCCAGCGTGCGGCCGGCGCCGGTGAACAGGCTCATCGCGTCGACCGGTGGAACGCTCGGGTCGCTGGCGAGCACGAAGCTGCTCCGCGCCGCCAACAGCCCGACATCGCCGGTCTCGAAACGGAAGGGTTTTGGCTCGCCTTCGAGGGTGACCCAGCAGCTGCCCTTCACCATGGCGAAGAACTTGATCTTGTCGCGTCCGGGGAAGCTGATCGCCCACGGACCGCCGGCGGTGAAGCCGCCCGTGACGACCGCCTCGGCATTGGTGAGCGTGAGAACATCGGAGAAGGGATCGACGGTCATTTCCGTACTCTCGCGCAGAGAATGCGGATTTTCAAGCATTCACAGTTCAGAAGCGCCGTCCTACCTAGCGCCCATCCGACGCATCGCCATTGGATGCGGCGCTCCATTCCAGACTCCAGAGGCATCAAATGACCGACAAACTCGTCCTGGTGACCGGCGGCACCGGCTTCATCGCGCAACATTGCATGCTGGCGCTGCTGAAGGCGGGCTACCGCGTGCGCACGACCATCCGCTCGCCAGGGCGGGAAGCGGAGGTGCGCGCGCATCTCGAGGTTGGCGGCGTCGTTGCGGGAAACTGCCTCTCCTTCGCCAACACCGATCTCACCGACGACCACGGATGGGCGGAAGCGGCGACCGGATGCGACTATGTGATGCATGGGGCCTCGCCGACGCCTTCCGGCGACCAGACCAGCGAGGAGGATTGGATCGGGCCCGCCGTCAACGGCAACCTTCGGGTGCTCAGGGCCGCGCGCGACGCCGGCGTCAAGCGCGTGGTGCTGACATCGGCCTTCGGCGCGATCGGCGTCGGCCACAAGCGGGACCACCGGCGGCCCTTCGACGAAACCGACTGGAGCAACCTGACGGGCAATGTCGCGCCCTACCAGAAATCGAAGACCCTTTCCGAGCGCGCCGCCTGGGATTTCGTGGCGCGCGAAGGCAACGGGCTGGAACTGGCGGCGATCAATCCGGTCGCCGTCTATGGGCCGGTGCTGGGCGCCGACTATTCGCATTCGATCCGGCTAATCGCCAACATGCTGGAGGGGCAGCCGGGATGCCTCAATGTCAGTTCCTGCTGCGTCGATGTGCGCGACGTGGCGGACCTGCATCTGCGCGCCATGACCGATCCGGCCGCCAAGGGCGAACGCTTCCTCGCAACCGTGGGCGAGAGCATGTGGATGGTCGAGATCGCCGAACTGCTGCGGCAGCGACTGGGCAAGGCCGCCGAAAAAGTATCGACGCAGGTGTGGCCCGACGAGCAGGTGCGCATCGCCGCCGAAACCAACGCGCAGCTCAAGGGCGTGGTGCCGCTGCTCCACTACGACATGAGCGCGACGGCCAAGAAGGCCGAGCGCCTGCTGGGCTGGACGCCCCGCTCGCGCGAGGAGGCGATCATATCCTGCGCCGAGAGCCTGATCCGGCTTGGCCTGCTGCGCGGCTGAGCTTCCTTGAACGGCGCGCGGGGCCGGTGCATGTTGCCCCCGCGCGTTTTCGGCGAACCGCCTGGAACCGCGATCCTCGAACGAAACCAGCGGAGCCATCGGGCGATGACGATCATCCATCAGTTCGCCGTGTCGGAGGGGCAGGAATGGATGCTGCCGGCCGATGACGACGCCTACGAGGAATTCTTCGGCCTCCACGGACGATCGCTCAAGGGCTGGAAGCCGCCGGCGATGCGGCGCGCCGAGGAAGGCGAGCGGCTCTATTCTGATTTCCCCTGGCTCGGCGAGCATGCGCCGCTGTTGCGCCAGCCGGCCGTCGAGGCGCTGGCGGCGGCGTTGCGGCCTTATGGCGAGCTTGTGGCGCTGCGCGGCGAGGAGGTCTGGCTGCTCAACGTCACCCATGTGATCGACGCGCTGGACGAGGCGCGATCGCAAATCGTGCGGTTCGACGGCGGCGACATATTGGCGATCGAGCGCCACGCCTTCGACGCGGAGAAGATCGGGAGCGCTGAAGTGTTCAAGCTGCCGATGCGGGCTTCTCCGGTCTTCGTCAATGACGTGTTCGTCGAGCGGGTGCGCAAGGCCGGGTTGCGCAATGTGTCGTTCGAGCCGGTATGGACATCGGGAACGGCAATCGCGTCAGGCGAATAGCAGTTTTGCGGTTTGTGGCGGAGACGGGCAATGACCAGCGCCGGCGCCGCCCCTCATCCGCCCTTCGGGCACCTTCTCCCCGTATAGAGACGGGGAGAAGGAACTGGCCCTGGTCCTGCCTCTGGGCGCATCTGGAGCATGGCTCTGGCCCAACCCGCACATGCATGAACGGGATGGCCATTATAACCAGACGCTTTATAACGGGCGATCTGGTTATGACCTCCAAGGGGAGACGATGCGTTACATACGTCCGCTTTCAATCGAAGATGCCGTTGGCGAGCTCGCCAAGGCGGTAGGACCGGCCGCCATCCTGGCCGGAGGCAGCGACTTGCTGGTGAGGATGAAGGGCGGCTTCATCGAGCCCGAGCTGATCGTCGACATCAAGCGCATAGGCGGCCTGGCCGACATCACGGAAACGGCTGACGGCTTCCGCATCGGCGCCGCCGTGCCCTGCGCGGTGCTGGGCGAGAACAAGGCTATGCGCAAGGCATGGCCGGGCGTGGTCGAGGCCGCGAACCTGATCGGCTCCAAGCAGGTGCAGGGCCGCTGCACCATCACCGGCAATCTGTGCAACGCATCGCCCGCCGCCGACAGCGTGCCGGCGCTGGTGGCCGCCGGGGCCAAGGCCGTCGTCGCCGGGCCTTCGGGCAAGCGCACCATTGCCGTCGAGACCGTGCCGACGGGACCGGGCCGCACGTCGCTCGCCAAGGGCGAGATCATCGAGGCGATCCTGCTCGACAAGCGTCCTGAGCAGGCGGGCGATGCCTATCTGCGCTTCATTCCGCGCACCGAGATGGACATCGCGGTGGTGAGCGCCGGCGTGAACCTGACGCTGGACGAGCATGGCGCGATCAAGACCGCGCGCGTGGCGCTGGGCGCCGCGGCGCCCACGGTGCTTCTGGTCGAGGAAGCGGGCCAGGTGCTGGTCGGCTCGAAGCTCGACGAGGCGACGCTGGAGCGGCTGGCGAAGATCTGTTCCGGCGCCTGCCGGCCGATCGACGACAAGCGCGGCACCATCGAATTCAGACGGAAAGTGGCGGGCGTGCTGGCAAGGCGCGTCGCGGCAATCGCCTACAAGCGTGCGGGAGGCAAATAATGGCCGGTGTAGCTGTATCAACCACGATCAACGGCGATGCCGTCGAATATCTCTGCCAGCCCGACGAGACGCTGCTGGAAGTGCTGCGCGATCGCCTCGGCCTGACCGGCGCCAAGGAAGGCTGCGGCACCGGCGACTGCGGCGCCTGCAGCGTCATCGTCGACGGCAGGCTCGTCTGCTCCTGCCTGGTGCTGGGCGCGGAAGCGGAAGGCCGCAAGGTCGAGACCATCGAAGGCATGGCGCATGGCGACCAGCTGCACCCGCTGCAGCAGAAGTTCCTGGAGCATGCGGCGCTGCAATGCGGCGTCTGCACGCCCGGCTTCCTGATCGCTGCCAAGGACCTGTTGGAGAAGAACCCCTCGCCCACCGAGGAGGAAATCCGCTTCGGCCTCGCCGGCAACCTTTGCCGCTGCACCGGCTATGACAAGATCGTGCGCGCCGTCCAGGACGCAGCGAACGTGATGAAGGGAGCCTGATCCATGAATTTCGATCCGCGCTTTTCAGGACGCCAGTTCGCTTCCGTCGGCACGCGCCCGATCCGCCCCGACGGCATCGACAAGGTGACGGGCCGCGCCCGCTACGGCGCCGACTTCAACATGGCCGGCCAGCTGGTGGGCCGGATCCTGCGCAGCCCGCATGCGCATGCGGTGATCAAGAGCATCGACACGTCCAAGGCGGAAAAGCTCGCCGGCGTGAAGGCGGTGATCACGGCGAAGGACCTGCCGGACCTCACCGACGGCGATGCCGCCATGTACGACATCCTCGACAATTGCATGGCGCGCAAGAAGGCGCTCTATGACGGCCATGCGGTGGCCGCGGTGGCGGCGATCGACGCCCGCATCGCCCGCCAGGCGCTGAAGCTGATCGAGGTCGAGTATGAGGTGCTGCCGCATGTCACCGATGTCGACGAGGCCGCGCACCACCACGCGCCGCTGATCAACGACCAGGTTTATACCGAAGGCCTCGAGGAAAAGCCGGCCAAGCCTTCCAACGTCACCAAGCGCACGCAGTTCGGCCATGGCGACGTCCACAAGGGCTTCGCCGAGGCCGACTGCGTCGTCGAGCGCTCCTTCAAGACCGAGCAGACGCATCAGGGCTATATCGAGCCGCATGCCTGCGTGGCGAGCGTCAATGCCGACGGCACGGCGGACCTTTGGGTCTGCACGCAGGGCCATTTCGTCTACCGCCAGCATTGCGCCCAGCTGCTGGGGCTCGAAGCCTCGAAGCTGCGCGTCACCTCGTCGGAGATCGGCGGCGGCTTCGGCGGCAAGACCCATGTCTGGGCCGAACCGGTGGCGCTGGCGCTGTCGCGCAAGGCCGGCCGCCCGGTGAAGCTGGTGATGACGCGCGACGAAGTGTTCCGCGCGTCGGGCCCGACCAGCGCCACCTCGATCGACGTCAAGATCGGCGCCAAAAAGGACGGCACCATCACCGCCGCGGAAGCGACGCTGCGCTACAGTTCCGGCCCCTATGCCGGCTCCTGGGCCGAGATCGGCGCCATGACAGCCTTCGCCTGCTACAAGCTTGAGAACGTCAAGAC
>NZ_RZSB01000364.1:0-5908 GCF_004023285.1 Mesorhizobium sp. M2A.F.Ca.ET.067.02.1.1 | reverse complement strand
GTAAGATATCTGCTCGACGCCCTTGACGCGCTGCAAAACCTGACAATCGAAGTGCAGCATCGGAGGGATGATGTCGGGTGAGACGCGCGCTCATATGCTTCTCGTCGAGCGCCTTATTGCCCACGTGCGGGCCAAGCACAGTCCGCCCCGTGGGCTGCTCGTGTTGGCCGATCATCATTCCTTTGGCCCCAATCGCCCCCAACAGATAGGGGGGTACACGCCGGACCTTTTCGCCAGTGATCTCCCGACCACATTCGAAGTCATCGGGGAGGCAAAGACGATGGCTGACCTACAAAGCAGTCGATCTCAGCGTCAGATTAGGGCATTCCTCGACTACCTGTCGCTTCGGCCGCAAGCGAGCTTCTACCTCGTTGTGCCTCCCTTTCAACGACGACGCTCAGCCGCCATCCTCGATACGTTGCGCGTGGCCGCTCACAGCAATGTGGCTGTCGGAGTTATTGATGGGGTCTGAAACTTCTACGCGGCTGAAGCGGAACCCGGCGCTGAACCTTGGTCTGCGCCACACGGGTTTCTTGTATCAGTTGGAGGCTGTCGAGGCCGTCAAGAACCTCCCTTACGCCGCGCTTTTCCATGAACAGGGCCTTGGCAAAACTAAGATCGCCATTGATCTGGCTCTTGAGTGGCTGAAAACAGACGCGGTCGATACGGTCGTGTTCGTTACCAAACGGACTCTTGTTCAAAATTGGCAGGACGAGATCAAGGCCCACTCCTACCTGCACCCGACCATCCTCGATCAAAATCACTCCGGAAATTTCTTCGCGCTAAATTCTCCAAGCCCAGTTTTCCTCGTTCACTACGAGGTCTTTCGAACGGAGCAACGCCGTTTGCGATTGTTTGCTAAAACGCGTCGCGTCGGCATTATTTTGGACGAAGCCCAGAAGATCAAAAATCCTGAATCGGATCTTGCACGGGCGTTTCATGCCGTGGCGCCGGTTATGAAACGCCGCATTATCATGACCGGTACACCGGTGGCCAACAGACCGTACGACATTTGGTCGCTGATATATTTTCTGGATCAGGGGGCGGCGCTCGGTCCTGATTTTGAAGCTTTCAAGAGTGGCCTGGACCTCACCAACGACCTTTGGGTCAACGAGAAGCGCCGAAATGCATTCGAGGATGAACTGGCGGAACTCTTCGACCGGATACGTCCGTTCACCGTGCGCGAGACCAAATTGACAGCAGGGATTGAGTTGCCGGAAAAGCGCATAGAAAATGTGGCCGTCGAAATGAGCCCGCGCCAGCAGGCGCTTTACGAAGAATATCGCACAGAACTCGGAGCATCCATTGTCGTTGGCGACCAACAGACCCTCGACGATGCCGAAGAAAGCCTAAAACGCCTGCTGCGATTGGTGCAGGTCGCTTCGAATCCGCTGCTGGTCGATGAGGCTCACTCGGAAATTCCGGGGAAGTTCGCGAAGCTGCGCGAGCTTGTAATGCAGGCAGTCGACGCACGGTCCAAAATCATCGTTTGGACCAGTTTTGTCAAAAACGCCGATTGGCTGCATGGACGTCTTGCGGAATTTGGTGCTGTGAAAGTGCATGGCGGGGTGGAGCTTTCAGATCGCAACGACGCGATTTCCTCCTTCAAGGGTGACCCCTCGGTGAAAGTCCTTGTTGCCACGCCTGGGGCCGCCAAGGAAGGTCTGACGCTGACCGTCGCCAACCATGCCGTATTCTATGACCGTTCGTTCAGCCTCGACGACTACCTTCAGGCGCAAGACCGGATCCACCGAATTTCGCAGACGGACCCATGTTTCATCTGGAACCTCATCTCCTTGGCATCCATAGACGAATGGGTCGATTCGCTGCTTGCCGCCAAAAGGTTGTCAGCACAGCTTGGACAGGCTGATATCAGCAAGGAAGAATATCGCAGGCTCGCAAACTACGACTTCGGCAAGATGATCAGGGAAATTCTGGGGTTGGATCCTTAAACGGGGGGACGGGCAGGAAGGAAATGCTGAACAAGATTGGCGAACAGGGCTCGGTCATTTTGCGTGGCGTGGAGATTGCCACGCGGACGCTCGACATCGATGTCAGAACACTTAAGTTTTATGTGGATAATCCAAGAATCTATTCCTTCGTGCGGGCGGACGGCGTTCAGCCGACGCAGAGTGATATTCTGGGGAAGCTGCAAACCCTCGAGCATGTCAGGGAACTGGTGCAGGATATTCGGGCTAATGGTGGTCTCATCGACCCATTGATCGTGCGCGATGGTGACTTGGTTGTTCTAGAGGGCAACAGCCGGCTTGCCGCATACCACCACCTGATCATCGAAAACCCCCTTCAATGGAACAAGGTAAGATGTACGCTGCTTCCGGCCGACATTGACGAGAAATCGGTTTTTGCTTTGCTTGCACAGTACCACGTCAAGGGGAAGAAGGACTGGGCACCCTATGAAAAGGCGGGTTTTGTTTACCGGCGCTTCAAGAACCAGAAGGTCGACATTCCGGCAATCGCCAAAGAAATCGGGCTGACTAGGGATGAGGCCAAGCATCTCGTCGCAGTCTACGAGTTCATGATTGAGCACGGGGATAGCGACCGGGATCGCTGGAGTTACTATGACGAATTTTTGAAGTCGCGGAAAATCCGGAAAATCAGGGAAGAGGTGGCTGGCTTCGACGACTTCATCGTCAGGGAAATCCAAGCCGGTCATTTCGGAAAAGCCATGGAGCTGCGTGACAAACTTCCTGTCATCTGTACGGCAAACACCAAGATCATTCGACGCTACTTGGACGGGACCTACGATTTTGCCGAAGCTCATGAAGCCGCCGTTACTGCTGGCGGAGAAAACCATGTCCTCAACAAACTGTCTCGTTTTAAGAAGTGGCTTGTGGAGGCGTCGACTGAAGACGATATGCTTGATGCACCGAAGCCGGTTCGTGACCGCATCCAGTACGAGTTGAAGGAGATCGAAAAGAAATCGAAGAAATACAAAGACCTCATCGAGGCCAAAAAAGGCGAGATCGATTCTCGGTTGTCATCGTCATCCTGGTAGATAGGTGCATGGTTCATGCGAAGCGATGGGGGCTCAAAGGACATAGGGGTCGTGTCCAAGTCCCGCCGTTACAGTTCGCCGTATTCCTCTTCCAGCGCTTCACGCGCTGTCGCAAAGCAGCCTGGAGAAAGCGCTGCCTCCAAAATCCCCAGCACCTCCTTCAGAAATTCATCCCGCGTCTCCTGCTGCACCGTTTCCCTGTCGACACCCGCTGAAACGGCGGCGACATGGGAAAGCGCCGTCTGCTTGATATCGACAAGCTCCGAGCCGATCGCCTGTAATTCCGCCGCTGTTTCCATGTCCGCGCCCAACGCGCCCTTGGCAACCTTCTTGAGTTGCGTCGTGACGGTGGTGGACAACTTCAAGACCTTGTCCGTGTCAGCGAAATCGGCGCGCTCAAGGGTCTTAAGTTCCCGCTTGGCGGACTGCAGTTTCGATTTCAGAGCATCGACTGAATGTTGGCTCTCTGTCGAAACTTTGTAGGCTTCGCGTCCAAGTTCCTTGACGACCTCTGCAAGCTCGCCCTTGACCTTCTTCCAAGCGCTGTCTTCTTCGAAGCCGTCGCGGCGGGCGTTGGGAACGAGCGCGCTGGGCTCAACGAAGATTTCCCCCAGGAAATAGTCCTGGAACCGGATATGGGATTTTGCCCGCTCACGGAAGATCTCCCGGACGATTTCCGTACCATCGATCTGGATGTTGCGAACACGGACTCGCAACCCGCTGACACGCGGGTCGGTATAGGCGCCGGACTCTTCCTTCTTGCCGACCCAAGCCCACCACCGTTTTGATGGAGAGTAATAGACCTTATGGTCGCTCAGCGTCACGGTACCGGATTCGAATTCGTAGCTGGGCCCGTACCGTTTGGTCACCGCAACTGGCTTTCGATCGCCGTCCTTGATCGTGATCTTCACCTCCTCGATCGGAATCCTGCTCGCTGTTTCGGCTGCTTCCAGCGCAGCCCGATAGGGAAAGTCTGTAGGATAGGGGACCGGAGCCACCTGGCTTACAAAGTCGTACATCTCCTTGGGCGAGCGGCATTCATCCGGAGCGTCGGTAAACCCCTCAAGCTTGACTTCAAAGAAATGCTTCCTGGTCTCGCTATGAGGTGTACGGAACGCGACGACGCATTCCTTCATCAACTCCTCTGCGGATTTCATGCTGCCTTTTCCAGGCGTCATGGCTGCCCGCATGGCTTTTGCCTTGAATATGACGGTCGTCTGCTCCTTCTCCCCCTGCGCCTTTGTGGTGAAGGTCACCGTGTCACTGAAGACGATCCCCGCAAGACGCCCGATACCGCGGAAGCCGGCGTTTCGCCGGTGGCTTTTCGCCGATGCCCCGACCCGTGTCAGGGTCGCGGCGGCAGTTTTCACCGGCAGTCCAGCACCGTTATCGCGGATCACGAGAGACCTGCGGTCGGCTGGCATCTCGATTTCAATCAAACCGTCGCCGTCGCGAAGTATCTTAAGCTCGTCGATCGCCCGCTGCACGGAATCAAACCCGTTCTGGATGTACTCACGGATCGCATTTCGAGCTTCACCATACATGCCGACGGTCAGGGTCTCGAGTACGAACCCACCAAAAAACGGCTCGAATGCTATCGGTGTGTCGTTATCGGCCAAGGTCAGGCTCCTTCGGAATCGAAACATCGGTTGGGCGTTTGAAGCCTATGGTGTCAGTCAGTTTGAATGCGCTGCCGAACACCTCAGTGCGCCGCATCTGCGCCTCTGGCAGGCCGAACAGTTCACACGCCTTTCGAACTAGCTTGTCTCCGAGAACCGGCTCTTCGCCGGCGAAGATCGCACTGAGCTTCAGATCGTCATCTGACTGAGCCGGAGTTAGGAGTTCGACCCCACCAATCTTAATACTACGCAGTTCATCAATGAGCGGTGTATCTGGCTGCGTATCAAGGGTGATGTCGAGATTAGGCCGTTCTGTGTTCGGCAGGTAAAGCGGGTGGGTTTCATTGTCGCCAACCCGTTTAGCAACGGCTTCGACGGCATGGACGGCATAATCGACGCCCTGTTGCTCGAACAGAAATTGGGCAATCGGGCTGCTTGGCGGAATGCGCGACTGGTTGTTCTGTCTAACGAGAAAGGCCGATGCCAACATGCCGAGATACAGGCTCGCCGCCGTGTTCGGCGGGAGTCGATCCAGGTTTGAAACCAGATCCACGACGGCCTCCTCAAAACCCGGGACTCCATTCAGGACGCGGTCGTGAAGCTCGCGGGCAATCGTGACCAGTTGGTTTTGGTCGAAGCCGTCGAACGCATCCGCCGTCAGGCTCTTGATGAGGGGCTTTTGCGCCTCGACGCTGGCGCGCCAAATATCGAGCAATTTTCCGCCTGCCGGTTCGATATCAGCGCGGCTAAGAAATAGTGCTTTGGAGAGCATCGCCTTGGTGTTCAAGACGACAGGACTATCGGGGAAGAGATAGCCCTTTTCAGCGGTCTCAGCGCCGATCTTCGCCGCGTCGGCCTCCTGGCGCTCCTTGATCGCCCGTGCCCGTCGTTCATTTTCGGTTTCAGGCTCAGGGCCGTCTGGTATAATGGCGACGTCTGTAAAGCCGCGCACATTCTCTTCGGCGAAATCGCGAAGCAGCGCGGCGAGATAGGGCGTGTCCAACAACTCGACCTCGTCGACCGCGGCCACGACCCGCGCTTCCAGGACCAGCATGGGGTGCGGACGCGGCACAGGCTTCCAATCCTTTTTCAAGGCGCGGAGCTCGGGGTCGATATCGACTACGTCGCTGCGCCCAAGGTGCCAGTCGTTCTTGCGGTCGTTCGTCAACACGACGATGGCGCGGGCCTGCGCCGCCTTCGCGTGCGTCAGAAGCTCCTTCCAGAACACCAAGTCGCCGTAACGGTTGCTGTCTGGGGGTGCCTCGTCATCCCC
>NZ_RZSB01000363.1:0-5934 GCF_004023285.1 Mesorhizobium sp. M2A.F.Ca.ET.067.02.1.1 | reverse complement strand
GGCTTGGCGCGCCGGTCGGTCAGGCTTTCGGTGCGCACGCCGACCGTGATCACCGGAATGTTGGCGTCCTTGAGGATCGGCAGCGCCGCCTCGATCGCCTCGGTGCAGAGAAAGCCCACCACGATATCGACTTTGGCGTCGACGAATTCCTTTGCCGCCGCGGCGCCGCCATCGGCAGTGCAGGCATCGTCTGCGGTCTTGATCGCAACGCCGTTCGCCTCTGCCGCTAAGGCTGCGCCATCCTCAACTTGCTTGCCCAGGATCGCCGACGGACCGGAAAGCGGCGCCGCAACGCCGACCAGCGTCTCGGCCTCGGCGCTCGCGGCCAGCGACAGCCAGAACAGCACGGCTGATGTCGTCGTGAGAAGACGCATTCGGGCTAAGAGATCCTCCATGCCGGGAATACAGTCCCGACACTATTCCAGGAAATGCCTAAAGGCTGGCTAAGCGGCGCGCAACACGCGAATTTGCGGATTGCGGTCAAGCACTTCGCCCGTGATAGATAACTTGTGGCGTGCAATATGCCGCCATATATAACGGGCTTGTTCCGACAGGTGGATTATCGCGTGCTGAAGATCAACGACATCGGGCCGCAGCACTATCGCGATGCGATGGCGCATTTTGCCGGCCATGTGCATGTGGTGACCACGGACGGGCCCGGCGGCAAACGCGGCGCGACGGTGATCGCCGCCTGTTCGGTTTCGGACACGCCGCCGACGGTTCTGGTCTGCCTCAACCGTGAGAACGCCAAGAACGAAGCCTTCATCAAGAACGGCAGGTTCGCGCTCAACACGCTTGCCTCGGACCAGGAAGCCGTCTCGGTAGGCTTTTCCGGTGTCACCGGCTTGCCGGCGGAGGAGCGCTTTGCGCTGGCCGAGTGGGATGTGATCTCGACCGGCGCGCCGACGCTGAAGGGCGCCCTTGCCGTGTTCGATTGCGAGATCATCGACGCCAAGGATCTTGCCACCCACCGTGTGCTTTTTGGCAAGGTGACAGGCCTGCGCATCGGCGATAATTTGCGGCCGCTGATCTACTATAACCGCGACTATCACGTCCTTTGAAACGTGCAAGCGGTACTCACGGAGACAGGATGACCGCGCCGCGCCCCGCGCCGAAATCGATCGACGAAACGCTCGATCTTTTGACCGCCGCGGACTATGTCGCGGATCGCTCGCTGGCGACCGTGCTGTTTCTTTCACTGCGCATGAAGCGGCCCTTGTTCCTCGAAGGCGAGGCGGGCGTCGGCAAGACCGAGATCGCCAAGGTGCTGGCCGACGCGCTCGGCCGCCGGCTGATCCGGCTGCAATGCTATGAAGGGCTCGACGTCTCCTCGGCCGTCTATGAGTGGAATTATGCCGCGCAGATGATCGAGATCCGCATGGAGGAGGCGGCCGGCAAGGTCGTGCGCTCCGACATGGAGCGTAACGTATTCTCCGAAAAATACCTGATCCGCCGCCCGGTGCTCGACGCGCTGACCGGCAAGGCCGGCGCGGCGCCGGTGTTCCTGATCGACGAGCTCGACCGCACCGACGAAGCCTTCGAGGCGTTCCTTCTCGAGATCCTGTCGGACTTCCAGGTTACGGTTCCCGAGCTTGGCACGATCAAGGCGGAAGAGCCGCCGATCGTCATCATCACCACCAACCGCACGCGCGAAATCCACGACGCGCTGAAGCGGCGCTGCCTTTATCACTGGGTCGATTATCCGAACGCCGAGCGCGAGCTGGAGATCGTGCGCCGCAAGGTGCCGCAGGCGAACCGACGGCTGTCGGCGGAGGTCGTGTCCTTCGTCCAGAAGCTGCGCCAGGTCGAGCTGTTCAAGGCGCCCGGCGTTGCCGAAACCATCGACTGGGCGGGTGCGCTCACCGAGCTCGACAAGGTGGCGCTCGACCCGGAGACCGTGTCCGACACGATCGGCGTGCTTTTGAAATACCAGGACGATATTGCCCGCATCGGTGAGGGCGAGGGCCGGCGTATCCTCAATGAGGTGAAGGCCGAGCTTTCGGCGGCGGAGTAGGCGCGATGCCCGTTTCGCGTCCGGAACCCAAAGAGGCGCGCGCCGATGGGCGCATCGCCGACAACATCGTCTATTTCGCGCGCGCCTTGCGCAAGGCTGGCATGCGCGTCGGCCCAGCCTCGGTGAAGGACGCCATCGAGGCGGTGCTTGCCGCCGGCATCGGCTCGCGCGACGATTTCTACTGGACGCTGCATGCGGTGCTGGTCTCGCGGCACGAGGATCATCCGGTCTTCGACGAGGCTTTCCGCCTGTTTTGGAAATCGCGCGAGCTGATCGAGAAGCTGCTGGCGATGTTCTCGCCGGTCGCCCTGGACACAAGCGAAAAGCAAAAGCCGCGGGCGGCGGAGAACCGCGTCAGCCAGGCGATGTTCGAAGGCCACCAGAAGAGCCAGCCGGCCCGGGAAGTGCCGGAGATCGAGGTCGATGCGCGGCTCACCTTTTCCGGCAATGAGGTGCTGCGCGGCAAGGATTTCGCCCAGATGGACGCCCGCGAAATGGCCGAGGCGAAAAAGGCGATCATGGCCTTGCAACTTCCCTTCGACCTCGTCCGCACGCGGCGCTTCAGGGCCGACGCGCAGGGGCGCCGCATCGATCCGCGCGCCATGATGCGCTCGGCGGCGCGCACCGGCGGCGCGCTTATCCTGCCGAAATTCCGATCGGCGCGCGAAGTGCATCCGCCGCTGGTCGTGCTGGCCGACATTTCGGGCTCGATGAGCCAGTACACCCGCATCTTCCTGCATTTCCTGCATGCCCTGACGGAGAAGCGCCGGCGCGTGCACGCCTTCGTCTTCGGCACGCGGCTGACCAATTTGACCCGGCAGATGCGCCATCGCGATCCGGACGAAGCGCTTGCCGAATGCTCGGCGGCGGTGAAGGACTGGTCGGGCGGCACCCGCATCGGTGATACGCTCGCCGAATTCAACCGGCTGTGGTCGCGGCGCGTGCTGGGGCAGGGCGCCGTGGTGCTTCTCATCACCGACGGGCTGGAGCGCGACGACGTCACCGGCCTGTCGCAGGAGATGGAGCGGCTGCACAAATCCTGCCGGCGGCTGATCTGGCTCAATCCGCTGTTGCGCTTCGACGGGTTCGAAGCGCGTGCCCGCGGCGTCAAGGCGATGCTGCCGCATGTCGACGAGTTCCGCGCAGTGCATAATCTCGATGCGCTGACCGATCTTTGCACCTCGCTCGACCGGCGGCCGGCGGCTTCAGTCGATCCGCGCCGCTGGCTGCGAACTGGCGGGAGGCGGGCCGCATAGCCATATGCTCTGTCAGGGAATGTCCCGGCGGGAAAACAGACTTTGTGAGAAGCGACGATGGATGAGAGCGTTTATCTCGATGAGGCCCGCGATCCGCTGATCATCGCGGAGAGTTGGATGAAGGACGGCAAGGATGTCGCCATCGCGACCGTGGTCGAGACCTGGGGTTCGGCGCCGCGTCCGGTCGGCAGCCACCTGGTCATCGACGCCGAGGGGAATTTCCATGGCTCCGTCTCCGGCGGCTGTGTCGAGGGAGCCGTGGTGACCGAGGCGATCGACGTCATCGGCTCGGGCAAGGCCAGGATGCTGGAGTTCGGCGTCGCCGACGAAACGGCCTGGCAGGTGGGCCTTTCCTGCGGCGGCCGCATCAAGGTCTATGTCGAGCGGCTGGGCTGATCTTTCATGGATCCATATGTTCTCAAGACCCTCAACGAAGAACGCCGCGCCCGCCGCGCCGCGGTGCTTGTCACCGACCTTGGCGACGACCGCGACCGCATCGTGCGCGAGGGCGACCATGTCGCGGGCGATCTCGGGGCGGCAATCGCCAATGCGTTCCGCACCGGCAATTCGCGGTCGGTGGAGGCGGAAGGGCGGACCTTCTTCCTCAACGCGCATCTGCCGCGCCCGCGCCTCGTGGTGATTGGCGCGGTGCATATCAGCCAAGCGCTGGCGCCGATGGCCAGGATCGCCGGCTACCCGGTCGAGATCATCGACCCGCGCACCGCCTTCGCGACCCCGGAGCGCTTTCCCGACGTCGCGCTGCATGCCGAATGGCCGGAGGATGTGCTGAAGCGCGCGCCGCTCGACAGCTACACGGCGCTCGCCGCAGTCACCCATGATCCGAAGATCGACGATTTCGCGCTGAAGGCGGCGCTCGACGCCCGCTGCTTCTATGTGGGCGCGCTGGGCAGCCGCAAGACCCATGCCAAGCGCGTCGAGCGCCTGCTGGCGCTCGGTGCCGGCGCCGACCAGATCGCCCGTATCCACGCGCCGATCGGCCTCGACATCGGGGCGGCAAGTCCGGCCGAGATCGCCGTTGCGGTGCTCGCGCAGACCATCCACGCCTTCCGCTCGCGCGGTCTGGAAGCAAAAGGCGCCGTGGCGTGAAATTCGGGCCGGTTCCGATCGACGAGGCGGAAGGGGCGGTGCTGGCTCATGCGACGGCCGCGGGCGAAAAGCGGTTCCGCAAGGCGCACCGGCTGAGCCGCGAGGATGTCGCTGCACTGAAGGCAGCGGGTGTAGTCGAGGTCGTCGCGGCGGTGCTTGGCGAGGGCGATCTCGGTGAGGATGCCGCCGCCGCGAAGATCGCGGCCGCCATGAGCCACCGCAACATCGAGGTCAAGCCGGCCGCCACCGGGCGAGTGAACCTGCATGCAGGGGCCTCGGGCGTGTTTACCGTCAATGCCGGGATGATCGATGCCATCAACGCCGTCGATCCGGCCATCACCGTCGCGACGTTGGCGCAGCATGCGCCGGTCGAGAAGGGCCAGATGGTCGCGACGGTGAAGATCATCCCCTTTGCCGTCGCCGCAAACCTGGTGGACAGCGTGGTGAGGATTTGCGCCGGCCGCGAGATCTTTGCAGTCAACGCCTATCGTCCCATCACGGTCGGCGTCATCCAGACGGTGCTTCCGGGCGTCAAGCCGAGCGTGCTTGACAAGACGCTGCGCGTCACCGAGGCGCGGTTGGCGCGTTCCGGCGGCCGGCTGACGGCCGAGCGGCGCACGCCGCATGAGATTGCCCCGGTCGCCGCGGCCGCGACCCAGCTGGCGCGCGACAATGACATGGTGGTGATCTTCGGCGCCTCGGCGATGAGCGATTTCGCCGATGTCGTGCCGGCCGCGATCGAACGTGCCGGCGGCACCGTCATCCGCGCGGGCATGCCGGTCGATCCCGGCAATCTGCTGGTGCTCGGAACACTCGACGGCAAGCGCGTCGTCGGCGCGCCCGGATGCGCGCGCAGCCCGAAGGAGAACGGCTTCGACTGGGTGCTCGATCGCCTGATTGCCGGGCTCGATGTGACGGCGAGCGATATTGCCGGCATGGGTGTCGGCGGGCTTCTGATGGAAATTCCGACCAGGCCGCAGCCGCGCGAGCCGACGCCGCACCCCGCCAGGTCGGCGCTGAAGGTCGATATCGTGATTCTGGCGGCTGGACGTTCGAGCCGCATGGGCGGGCCGAACAAGCTTCTGGCGCTGTTCGACGGCGAGCCGCTGGTGCGCCGCACCGCTTCCCGCGCGCTGGGCTCAAAGGCCGCCAGCACCATCGTCGTCACCGGCCATCAGCGCGAACGCGTGCGTTCAGCGCTTGGAGGCCTTGAGGTGAAACTCGCCGACAATCCCGATTTCGCCGATGGCCTGGCCTCGTCCTTGAAGGCGGGCATTGCGAAGGTCGCGCCCGACGCGGCCGGCGCGATGATCGTTCTTGGCGACATGCCCGGCGTTTCGTCGAAGGACCTCGACAGCCTGGTCGATGCGTTCCGCCGCTCCGGCGGCCACGCGGTCGTGCGCGCCTCGCACCAGGGCAAGCGCGGCAATCCGGTGCTTTTGCCGCGATCGCTTTTCGCGGCGGTTGCGCAGCTCGAGGGCGATACCGGCGCGCGGCATCTGGTCGAAGCCGAGGGTCTCGACGTCATCGATGTCGAGATCGGGCAGGGTGCATCGA
>NZ_RZSB01000362.1:0-5935 GCF_004023285.1 Mesorhizobium sp. M2A.F.Ca.ET.067.02.1.1 | reverse complement strand
GTCTCGGGCCAAAAGATCAACGATGCGCAGGGCCGCATCGAGGGCCAGCTCAATGTCGATCTCGACAACGAGCTGCGCGCCATCGCCAAGCTCGGCTACGAGGCAGCGCCGGAATCGGCCTCCTCGCCAGATGCGATCGCCGGTGTCACCCAGCAGCCGCTGCGCCAGACCGTGGACGGCAGCCTCGGCATCGAAAAAAGTGTCGGCAAGATGCGTTACGCGCTGACCGGCGCGGTCTCGCATGATTTCTACGGCGATGCCGAGCTCTCCAACGGCACCACCGTGTCACAGAAGGATCGCAACTCCACGCTCTACACGGCGACTTTGCGCACCGGCTATCAGATTTCACCGGCGCTGACGCCCTTCACGGAAGTCGAGGCCGGGCGGCGCATCTATGACCTGCGCGTCGACACCGACGGCTTCGAGCGGTCCTCGACCAGGCTTGGCGCGCGTGCCGGCCTCGAGCTCGACATGGGCGAGAAGCTTTCAGGCGAATTCTCCGTCGGCTGGCTGCGCGAAGCGATCGACGACAGCCGCCTGCCGGCGGTGGCAGGGCCGAGCTTGAACGCCGACCTCAAATGGTCCCCCGAGCGCGGCACCACCATCGGCCTCACCGGCAAGACCAACGTCGAGACGACAACGACGGCGGGCGAGAGCGGCGATATCCTCTACTCCGGCCGTTTGACCGGCGAGCGCCAGATCCGCGCCAATCTGACGGCGAACTCGGCGCTTGGCCTCGATTGGCGCGACTATACCGGCTCCGACGGCCACGACCTGATCCTGAGCGCCGAAGCCGGACTGACCTGGTGGCTCAATCGCTATGCCGGCCTCACCACGAGAGTGCGGACGGAGAAGCTGACCAGCAACCTGCCTGGACGCGACTACACGGCCAACAGCGTCTATCTTGGTCTGAAGGTCCAGCGATAGCCTCGCCGACCACGAAGGCTAGGACCCCACGCCGCGGCGTTCCGCCGGCCGCACCTCGTCCAGCAGCGTGCGGATGACGCCGGCCATGCTTGCGTTCATGTCGCTGCGCCACAGCGCGAAGGCGACATTGGCCTCGACGAACCCTTCCGGCGAGCCGCAGTCGAAGGTGCGGCCCTTGTAGTGATAGCCGTAGAAGGGCTGCTTCTTCTCCAGCTTCAGCATCGCGTCAGTCAGCTGGATCTCGTTGCCGGCGCCGCGTTCCTGGCTTTCCAGGATGCCGAAGATTTCCGGCTGCAGGATGTAGCGGCCGTTGATGAAGAGATTGGAGGGAGCGGTGCCCTGCTTCGGCTTCTCCACCATGCCGGTGATGCGGAAGCCGTGATGCGCATCCTCGCCGCGGCCGACAATGCCGTATTTATGCGCTTCCGCTGGATCGCATTCCTGCACGGCGATGATGTTGTTGCCGGTCTCCTCATAAAGCTCGACCATGCCCTTCATGCAGCTCTTTTCCGACTGCATGATCATGTCCGGCAGCAGCAGCGCGAATGGCTCGTCGCCGACCAGCTCGCGAGCGCACCAGACGGCGTGGCCGAGGCCCATCGGCACCTGCTGGCGCGTGAAGCTCGTCTGTCCCGGCGCCGGCTGCAGCCGCTGCAGGCGGGCGAGCTGGTCGTCCTTGCCGCGCTGGGCGAGCGTGTCATAGAGCTCGAACTGGACGTCGAAATGGTCCTCGATGACCGCCTTGTTGCGCCCGGTCACGAAGATGAAATGCTCGATGCCGGCCTCGCGCGCCTCGTCGACCACATATTGGATGACCGGCCGGTCGACGACGGTCAGCATTTCCTTCGGGATGGCCTTGGTGGCCGGAAGGAACCGCGTGCCGAGGCCGGCGACCGGGAAAACTGCCTTGCGAACGCGCTTCATGCTGACACCCCTGCTTTTCGGCCAATTATCCGCTCGGCGGCACGCTCCGCAATCCCCCCAAACATTTTCACGCCGGAATGTTGGGCTATCGGACGTCCAGGTTGAATGTGAGAGCTAGAAGCCGCGACACCTCTTTTCGTTCCCGGCGGCGCCTATGGTAAACTAAATACTAACCCGGTTCGGCGTTGAATGATCCTTCCTGATTTGACGAAGGAGGAAATGATGTCCGTTCGCAACACCGCGAGGCGCCTGACGGCACTGGCGACCGCAGCCGGCCTGACCTTGGCCCTGCTGATGCCCGCCGGACCCGCTTTCGCCGATGCCGGGTTCCGCCAGTGGGTCGCGGGCTTCCGCGCCACCGCGGTGGCGGGCGGCGTTTCGGGCGCTGTCTACGATCAGTCCATGAGAGGCATCGAGCCCGACCCGGTCGTGCTGGAAAAAGCCCGCACCCAGCCCGAATTCACCGCGCCCGCCTGGGACTATTTCGACAACCGCGTGCACGACCAGGCGGTCGCCAACGGCCAGGCGATGGCACGCAAATGGAAGCCATGGCTCGACCGCATCGAGGCGCGGTTCGGCGTCGACCGCAACATCCTTCTGGCCATCTGGTCGATGGAATCGAATTATGGCGAGACGCTCAAGCGCGACGACATCATGCGCAACGTCATCCGTTCGCTGGCCACCCTTGCCTATGGCGATCCCAAGCGCTCGAAATATGCCAGCACCCAGCTGATCGCGGCGCTGAAAATCCTGCAGAGCGGCGACATCGACGAGAGCCATCTGATGGGCTCCTGGGCCGGCGCGATGGGCCAGACCCAGTTCATCCCGACCAGCTATCAGCGCTATGCGGTCGACATGGACGGCAACGGCAGGCGCGATATCTGGAATTCGATCCCCGACGCGCTGGCGACTTCCGCCAATCTGCTCAAGAAGAACGGCTGGCAAGCCGGCAAGACCTGGGGCTATGAGGTCACCATACCGGCCAGCAAGCTGCCCGGCGGCGCAAAGACGATCGCGCAGTGGCAGGCGCTCGGCGTCGTCAGGGCCAGCGGCAAGCCGTTCAAGAACCTGACCGACAAGGCGACGCTGAAAGTGCCGGACGGCCGGGGCGGCCCCGCCTTCCTGATGATCCGGAATTTCTCGGTGATCAAGGCCTACAACAATGCCGACAAATACGCTTTGGCCGTCGGGCTTCTGGCCGATGAGATCGCCGGCGGCACCGGCCTGGTGCAGGACTGGCAGCGGCCCTTCACCAAGCTCAGCTTCGAGGAGCGGCAGGAGCTGCAGAAGCGGCTTTCCGAGCACGGCTATTACGACGGCAAGTTCGACGGCAAGATCGGCGACGGCTCGAAGGCCGCCATCATGGCCTACCAGGCAAAGGTTGGCCTGACCCAGGATGGCTATCCGAGCCTGGAAGTGCTCAAATGGCTCCGCAAGCGGTAGCAGAGCCGCTCTAATGCATGTCGCCCAAAAGTGCGCAGCGGTTTTGGGGGAACGACATGCATCAAAACAAAGACTTAAAGCGCGTCGACTGAATCCATTTCAGCGCGACGCACTTTAGGGCGCCAGGCATCCTTTCAAAGACGGCAAGGATGCGGTAGCGCTTCGGCTTGCGCATGACTTTCCCGCGTTTGCCTGGTCATGCGCCAAGGGATGGAGAGGTGTTTGGTTTCGGTCGCGCGTATCAGGCAGGGTATTCGCCGGGCGCCGATCCTGATTCTCGCCCTTGCCGTGCTTGTCGTCACCGCCGCCGGCGTGTTCCACGCCCCTGCGTTCGCGCAGGAGGAAAGCCGCGGCTGGTCGCTGCGCGACCTTCTGTTTCCCCGCCGCAGCGAACGCATCGAGCCGCCCGTCGAAGTCCAGCCAAGGCCGAAACCCAAGAAGAAATCCAAGCCACGCCCGCCGGCGGAGCCCGAAACGCCGATCGTCGAGAAGACCAACGATGCTCGCGTCGTCCTGGTGGTCGGCGATTTTCTGGCGAGCGGGCTTGCGGAGGGGCTGGACACGGCCTTTGCCGACAATCCCGCCGTCAGGATCGTCGCCCGCTCCAACGGTTCCTCCGGCTTCGTTCGCGACGACGTCTACAATTGGCCGGCCCAGATAAAATCGCTGATCGAGACCGAGAAACCGGCGGTCGTGATCGTCATGCTGGGCTCCAACGACCGGCAGCAGATGAAGGTCGGCGAAGTGCGCGAGCAGCCGCGCTCGGAGAACTGGACCAAGGAATATGAGCGCCGCACCGATGCGCTGGGCAAGGCTCTTCAGGAGACCAAGGTGCCATTCCTGTGGGTCGGCATGCCGGCTTTCGGTGTGTCGAAGATGAATTCCGACATGCTCGCCTTCAACGACATCTATCACTCGGTCGCCCAAAGCAATGGCGGCGAGTTCGTCGATGTCTGGGACGGCTTCGTCGATGAGAACGGCGCTTTCGTCACCTCCGGCCCCGACATCAACGGCCAGCCGGTGCGCCTGCGCTCCGACGACGGCATCAACGTCACCAAGGCCGGCAAGCGCAAGCTCGCCTTCTACACGGAAAAGCCGCTGGCCAAGATCCTCGGACTGGCGGCGCCGGGAAGCATCACCACCGTGTCGGCGCCGGCCGGCGCTCCGGTCGAGGCGCCGAAGCCGGCCGCCGCGCCCATCATCGTCGACCGCACCGCGCCGATGCTGCTCGGCGATCCCGCGCTCGACGGCGGCACTGAACTGCTGGGTGCCGCGCAGCCTGCCAGGGCCGATCCGAACCTGCCCGGCGAAAAGCTGATCCTGGAAGGCAAGGCGCCGGCCGCCTCACCCGGCCGCGCCGACGATTTTTCCTGGCCGCCGAAGCCGACCGCCGCCGCTCAGCCCGATACGGCGGCGGGCGTCAATCAGTAGCTCATCGGCTCGGAGACCGTTTCAGAAATTCGCTCCTGCGAGTCAGATGGTGGTGTTTTCGAGAACCGGAGCGGAGCGTACGTTGCTGTACGTGCACCCGAAGCGCAGAAAACGCCAGCAGCTGGCCGCAGGAGTAGAATTTCTTTACGGTCTCAGCGCGGCAGCACCGTCGACCCCATCAACGCCTCGTCGATCGAGCGCGCCGCCTGGCGGCCCTCGCGGATCGCCCAGACCACCAGCGACTGGCCCCGGCGCACGTCGCCCGCGGCATAGAGCTTGTCGACGCTGGTCCTGTAGTCGCGATCATTGGCCTCGACATTCCGCGAGCGGCGGCTGTCGGTGACGATCTTGATCTTGCCGTCCAGTTCATTCATCAGGCTGTCGCCCGCCGGGCCGGCAAAGCCGATGGCGATGAAGGCGAGATCGGCGCGGATGACGAACTCTGTGCCAGCGATCGGCTTGCGCTTCTCGTCAACCTCGCAGCAGCGCACTCCGGTCAACTGGCCGTCCTCGCCGATGAATTCGAGCGTCGCCACCTGGAATTCGCGCTCGGCGCCCTCGGCCTGCGAGGAGGACGTGCGCATCTTGGTCGCCCAATAGGGCCACACGGAGAGCTTGTCTTCCTTCTCCGGCGGCTGCGGACGGATGTCGAGCTGCGTCACGCGCACCGCGCCCTGGCGGAAGGCGGTGCCGATGCAGTCGGACGCGGTGTCGCCGCCGCCGACCACCACGACATGCTGGCCGCCGGCGATGATCGGGTGTGAGGGCCAGGCAACCGACTGGATCGGCTCGCCGCCGACGCGGCGGTTCTGCTGCACCAGATAAGGCATGGCGTCGTAGACGCCGCTGAGATCGGCCCCTGGAATGCCGGCCGGACGCGGCGTTTCCGAGCCGCCGCAATAGAGCACGGCGTCATATTCCTCGAGCAGATCGGCCACCTTCGTGTCGACGCCGACATTGACGCCGCAATGGAAGGTCACGCCCTCGCCCTGCATCTGCTCGATGCGCCGGTCGATATAGTGCTTCTCGATCTTGAAGTCGGGGATGCCGTAGCGCATGAGGCCGCCGGGGCGGCTTTCGCGCTCATAGACATGCACGTCGTGCCCGGCGCGGCCGAGCTGCTGGGCGGCCGCCATGCCGGACGGGCCGGAGCCGATCACGGCGACACGCTTGCCGGTCTTCTTCTCGGGCGGATGGGGCCGGATATGGC
>NZ_RZSB01000361.1:0-5944 GCF_004023285.1 Mesorhizobium sp. M2A.F.Ca.ET.067.02.1.1 | reverse complement strand
GGCATGCTCCCCGACATAGATCACCTGGTCGGCAATCTCGCGCGCACTTTCATAGGCGCGCGCATATTTTGCATTCGAGCCGGCAAAGTCCGACAGCTGGCCAAGCACGATCCGCTTTCGCCCAGCCGTTGATCTTGCCATCATGTCGAAGGCGAGCGGTAGCGAATGCCAAGGAGCCTTGGCGGTGTCGACGACGAAATGCGGTCCTCCATCGACGACCAGGACGCGACAGCGGTTCGCCAACGGCTCGAATGCCGCGATCCTGTCCTCCACCATTCGCGCTGGTACGCCAAGCTCGAGCGCGGTCGCGGCCGCGGCAGCCGTCGGCAGCCAGAAATGCTCTCCCGGAAACGGCGTCTTGAGCTTCAACACCCCGGCCCGCCAATGAAGCGTGAAGCTGAGCGTGCGCGGATAGGCGGCGCTGATATCGGCGACGCGATAGTCGGCCGTTTCCGACTCGCCGAACGTGACGAGGCGATGCACACCGCCGGATGCCATGGCCAATACATTGGGATCGTCGGCGTTCAGTACCGCCAGCCCGCCAGGCCCCAGCGCCTCGACCAAAGCGCGTTTTTCCCGAGCGACGTTCTCCAAGGCCCTGAAACTGGAAAAATGCTCAAGCTGCACCATCGTGACAACAGCCACATGCGGCTTGAGCAACTGTGCCATGGGCCTGATCGTATCGACGCCGGAGGCGCCCGCCTCGAAGACGACATAGTCGAGCTCACCATGCTTGTTCATGTGCCTGTAGAGTGTGCTGACGAGTGAATTTATCGTGTTGGCCAGAACCCGCGTGTAGGTCCGCCCGTGGCCGGCCAGAATGTGCCCGAGCAGGCTCACCGCGGTCGACTTTCCCGAGCTGCCGGTTACGCCGATGAAGGTGGCCTTGCTCCGCGCCCTTGCACGCCTCGCCCGGTAGATCTTGAGGCGTTGCCCCAGGTCCTTGCGAATTCTCCGCAGTCCGGCATTCATGGCACCCGCCCCATCCAGGCGCCGTTATGCCTTTCGCCGGATCGTCAAGTCAAACTCAAGCCGCACGTCATCGACTAAAGCGCGTCGCGATCTTTCAGGCTCGCTCCCCGCGCTTTAGGTTTTGGTTTTACGCATGTCTTTATCCCGAAACCGGTTCCCATTTTCGGGAGACATGCTTTAGACACAGCGGCCGCCATCGACCTCCAGCGCCACGCCGGTGATGAAGGCGGCCTCGTCCGAAGCCAGCCACAGTGCCGCATTGGCGACGTCGAGCGGTGTCGAGAGCCGGCCGAGCGGAATCGAGGCGCGGAACTTCTCGCGTATCTCCGGCGTGTCGTCGCCCATGAATTTCTCCAGCATGCCGGTCTCTCCGGCAACCGGGCAAAGGCAGTTGACGCGAATGTTCTTCGGCGCCAGTTCGACGGCCATCGATTTGGTGGCCGTGATCGCCCAGCCCTTGGAAGCATTGTACCAGGTCAACCCCGGCCGCGGCCGAAGCCCTGCGGTCGAGGCCGTGGTCAGGATGACGCCGCCCCCCTGCCGGTCCATGATCGGCACGACGGCAAGCGCCGCATGGTAGATCGCCTTCATGTTGACGGCGGTGATCAGGTCGAAGGTTTCCTCGTCGACGCCCAGCATATCGCCGTGGCGGTGGGTGAAGCCGGCATTGTTGACCATGATGTCGATGCGGCCGAACGCGCTCTTGGCAGCGTAGATCATCTCGTCGAATTCGGAGCGCAGGGACACGTCGGTCTGGGTCCAGATCGCGTCTTTGCCGATCTCGTCGGCCACCCGCTCCGCGCCCTTGGCGTTGAGATCGGCGACGACCACGCGCGCACCCTCTTCGGCAAAGCGTTTCGCCATGCCCTCGCCGAAGCCCGACGCGGCACCCGTGATGATGGCGACCTTGTTTTCCAGACGCATGGCTTTCCCGCTCATTGGATTTCCGCAGCCATCTCCCTTAGCTTTCGTCACATTCACGTTCTATGGTGCAGGCGCGAACGCTGCCGGAAGCCATGGCTTGCCGATAAGCCTGCCGGCAGCGCGCGAGTGTCGGGAAACATGTGGACCGATGCAAGTGCAAGCGATTGGTCCTGCCTGTGACACCATGGCACTGGAAAATTTAAATCGATTAGAATATACCAACCACGCTGCCGCCATCAGGCATCAAATCGGACTGACCATGACCAGCCAGATCATTCCTGTCGATCCCTTCGACTTCATCATCTTCGGCGGCACCGGCGACTTGTCGGAACGCAAGCTCCTGCCGTCGCTCTACCATCGCCAGCGCGACCATCAATTCTCCGAACCGACGCGCATCATCGGAACGTCGCGCGCGAAGATGAGCGATGCCGAATTCCGGACCTTCGCCAAGAAGGCGATATCCGAGCACGTGAAACCGGAGGATGTCGATGCCAAGGAGCTTGAGACTTTCTTGGCGCGGCTTTCCTACGTGTCGGCTGACGCGACCACAGGCGCCGGCTTCGGCGAGCTCAAGAAGGCGATCGGCGACAGCGACCGGATCCGCGCCTTCTACCTTGCGGTGGCACCGGCGCTGTTCGGCGACATCTCGCACAAGCTCAAGGAGCACAAGCTGATCACGCCGAATTCGCGCATCGTGCTGGAAAAGCCGATCGGCCGCGACCTCAGCTCGGCGCGCGCCCTCAACGACGCGGTCGGCGGCGATTTCGACGAAGGCCAGATCTTCCGCATCGACCACTATCTCGGCAAGGAAACGGTGCAGAACCTGATGGCGCTGCGCTTTGCCAATGCGCTCTATGAGCCGCTGTGGAATTCGGCGCATATCGACCATGTTCAGATCACGGTCGCCGAGACCGTCGGGCTCGAAGACCGCGTCACCTATTACGACAAGGCCGGCGCGCTGCGCGACATGGTGCAGAACCATATTCTGCAGCTGCTTTGCCTCGTCGCCATGGAAACGCCGTCGTCCATGGACGCCGATGCGGTGCGCGACGAGAAGCTGAAGGTGCTGCGGGCGTTGAAGCGCATCAACGGCAACGGGGCGCCCAAGCATACGGTGCGCGGCCAGTATCGCGCCGGCGCCTCGGCGGGCGGTCCCGTCAAGGGCTATGTCGAGGAACTCGGCAAGGATAGCAACACCGAGACTTTCGTCGCCATCAAGGCCGAGATCGGCAACTGGCGCTGGGCCGGCGTTCCCTTCTATCTGAGGACCGGCAAACGGCTCGCCACCCGCGTCTCGGAAATCGTCATCGAGTTCAAGCCGATCCCCTATTCGATCTTCGGCGACAGCGCCGGACCGATCTTCGCCAACCAGCTGGTGATCCGGCTGCAGCCGAACGAGGGCGTCAAACAATACATCATGATCAAGGATCCCGGCCCGGGCGGCATGCGCCTGCGCCAGATTTCGCTCGATATGAGCTTCGCTCAGTCCTTCGACACACGCGCGCCGGACGCCTATGAGCGGCTGATCATGGATGTGGTGCGCGGCAACCAGACGCTGTTCATGCGCCGCGACGAGGTCGAGGCGGCCTGGAAATGGATCGATCCGATCCAGAACGCCTGGGAAAGCGCCAGGCAGGAAGCCCAGGGCTATACGGCCGGAACCTGGGGGCCGTCGGCCTCGATCGCGCTTATCGAACGTGACGGACGGACATGGCACGAGAGCAATTGAGCGAGGTCAGCTACGGCTGGAACGGCTTTGCCGATCGCCAGTATCTCGCGACGGCGCTTGCCGGTGAGATCGCGGACCGGTTGACCAGGGCAATCACGGAACGCGGCGCCGCGCTGCTCGCCGTGTCCGGCGGGACCACGCCGGCAAAGCTGTTCGCCGCGCTGTCGACGACCCCGATCGCCTGGGACAAGGTTATTGTGACGCTGGTCGACGAGCGCTTCGTGCCGCCGTCCTCGCCGCGATCGAATGCCGGGCTGGTGGCGGCGAACCTGCTGCAGAACAAGGCCGCGGCGGCGCGCTTCGTGCCGCTCTATCATGAGGCGGCAAGCATCGAGGACGCCGCGGCGGCGGATAGCGAAGCGCTGCGGTCGCTGCCCTGGCCGCTCGACGTGGTGATCCTCGGCATGGGCGGCGACGGCCACACGGCTTCGTTCTTTCCGGATGCCGGCAACCTCGAGGAGTTGCTCGACCCCGCGTCCCAGCGCATCGTGCTGCCGGTGCACGCGGCGAGCGGCGGCGAGCCGCGGCTGACGCTGTCGATGGCGCGCATCGTCGCGGCCGGCTTCGTCGCGCTGCATATCGAAGGCGAGGACAAGCGCACAGCGTTCAACGGCGCGATGGGTCCAGGCGCGAAAAAGCCCATCCGCAGCGTGCTCGAAGCGGCGCCGGGACGGATAGAGGTGTTCTGGGCACCCTGATTTCATATGAGGACAGCCCGGTGGCAGGGGAGGACGCTTACCGGGCTTGAAAGGACGGACCATGACAGCCAGACGCGATATCGAAGCCATCACGGAACGCATCCGCCAACGTTCAAAAGCCGGGCGAGAAGCCTATCTCAGCCGCATCGCCGGAGCGTCAAGCAATACCGCCAATCGGGCGGTGCTGGGCTGCGGCAATCTCGCCCACGGTTTTGCCGTATGCAGCCCATCGGAAAAGATCGCACTCGGCGGCGACCGCGTGCCGAACCTCGGCATCATCACCTCCTACAATGACATGCTGTCGGCGCATCAGCCCTTCGAGACCTTCCCGGCGCTGATCAAGGAAGCCGCGCGGGAAGCGGGCGGCATCGCCCAGGTGGCCGGCGGCGTGCCGGCGATGTGCGACGGCGTCACCCAAGGCCAGCCCGGGATGGAATTGTCCCTATTCTCGCGCGACGTCATCGCCATGGCGGCGGCGATCGGCCTGTCGCACAATATGTTCGACGCCGCCGTCTTCCTCGGCGTCTGCGACAAGATCGTGCCCGGGCTGGTGATCGCGGCGCTCACCTTCGGCCATCTGCCTGCTGTCTTCATCCCCGCCGGACCGATGACGACCGGCCTGGCGAATGACGAGAAGGCCAAGGTCCGCCAGCTCTATGCCGAAGGCAAGGTCGGCCGCGCCGAGCTGCTGGAAGCCGAGTCCAAGTCCTATCACGGGCCGGGCACCTGCACCTTCTACGGCACGGCCAATTCCAACCAGATGCTGATGGAGATCATGGGCCTGCACACGCCCGGCGCCTCCTTCGTCAATCCGGGCACGCCGCTGCGCGACGCGCTGACCAGGGAAGCGGCCAAGCGGGCGCTGGCGATCACGGCGCTCGGCAATGCCTACACGCCGGTCGGGCGCATGATCGACGAGCGTTCGATCGTCAACGGCGTGGTCGGTCTGCACGCCACCGGCGGCTCGACCAACCATACGATCCACCTGATCGCCATGGCCGCGGCTGCCGGCATCGCGCTGACCTGGCAGGACATTTCCGACCTGTCGGAAGCCGTGCCGCTCTTGGCGCGCGTCTATCCGAACGGGCTTGCCGACGTGAACCATTTCCATGCCGCCGGCGGCCTGGGCTTCCTGATCCGCGAGCTGCTCGACGAAGGCCTGCTGCATGAGGACGTGCAGACGGTGTGGGGCGAAGGCCTGCGGCCCTACGCGGTCGAGGCGAGGCTTGGCGAGGACGGCAGCGTGGTGCGCGAAGCGGCGCCGCTCGTGAGCGGCGACGAGAAGGTGCTGGCGCCGGTCAACAAAGCCTTCCAGCCGACGGGCGGGCTGAAAGTGCTTGGCGGCAATCTCGGCCATGCCGTCATCAAGACTTCCGCCGTAAAACCGGAGCGCCGTGTCATCGAGGCGCCGGCAAAAGTGTTCGACAGCCAGCAAGGCCTGAACGACGCCTTCAAGGCCGGCCAGCTCACCGGCGACTTCGTCGCCGTGATCCGCTTCCAGGGACCGAAGGCCAACGGCATGCCGGAGCTGCACAAGCTCACCACCGTGCTCGGCATCCTGCAGGATCGCGGCCAGCGCGTGGCGCTGGTGACCGACGGGCGCATGTCGGGCGCCTCCGGC
>NZ_RZSB01000360.1:0-5954 GCF_004023285.1 Mesorhizobium sp. M2A.F.Ca.ET.067.02.1.1 | reverse complement strand
GGGCCCCGATCTACCCGCCGCTGCGCGACATCTCGACCGATCTCGACGACCCGCCGGTCCTGGACACCAGCGACCGGACAAGCGACATGAACGAGCTGTCGCCGCCGACCCCTGGCGAACAGAGCCTGCAGGCCGATACCTATCCGCTGGTCAGCGGCCACAGCTACAATCTGCCCTTCGAAACCGTCGTCGACGCTGTCGAAACCGTGCTCGACCGCCGCGACTGGCAGCTGACGGCGCCTTATCCCGACATCAACGGGCAGAGCGAGGCGACGATCAATGCGCTGGCCAAGGGCTTTGTGCTCGGACTGCCGGCCGACGTCGCCATCCGCGTCACCGACGATGGCGAGCAGGTCATCGTCGACATGCGCTCGGCCTCGCGCTACGGCCGCTACGACCTCGGCGACAACGCCGCCCGCATCACGGATTTCCTCGGCGAGCTGGACCAGGAAGTCGCCGGGCAGGTTGGCGCGGCGCCGGCCGAGTGATCAGCCGGCGGGACTGAAAATGCCGTCGATCGCCGGGTCGCCTTCGGTGGCGATCAGGCCGCGCGCGGCCAGATCCTCGAGATGGGCGAGCACCGACAGCCCCGCGGCGCCGTGCAGGCGGGGGTCGGTGTCGCGATAGATCGCTGCGACCATCTCCCTGATCGTCCGGTCGCCAGCGCGGATGCGCTCCAGGATCGCCCTTTCACGCATCTTGCGATGCGTCTTCAGGCCGCGCATGAACCTTTGGGGCGCGGTCACGGGCCCGCCATGGCCCGGCAGCAGCAGACGATCCTCGCGCGCCAGCAGCCTGTCGAGGGAGCTCATATAGTCGGCCATGGCGCCGTCCGGCGGCGCGACGATCGAGGTCGACCAGGCCATGACATGGTCGGCCGAAAACAGGATGCCGGTTCCCTCGAGCGCAAACACGGCATGGTTGGCGGTGTGGCCGGGCGTCAGCATGGTGCGGATCGCCCAGCCGTCTCCCTCGGTCAGGGCATTGTTGGCCAGCGCGATATCGGGCACGAAGGCGAGGTCGGCGCTGGCGTCGAGCGGATTGACCTCGCCGATGCGCAAGGGCCGTGCCGGCCGGTGCGGGCCTTCGGCAAGCGTCGGCGCGCCGGTGCGCTCCTTCAGCCGTGCCGCCAGCGGCGAATGGTCGCGATGCGTGTGGCTGACGAAGATGTGGCTGACCGGCCGGCCAGCGATCGCCGTGAGCAGCGTTTCGAGATGCGCGTCGTCTTCCGGCCCCGGATCGATCACCGCCAGCGTGTCGCGACCGACGAGATAGCTGTTGGTGCCGTGGAAGGTGAACGGACTCGGGTTTCCGGCAGTGATGCGCAGCACATCCGGCGCAACCGTGACCGCCCGGCCGTAGGCCGGGTCGAAGCTGGTATCGAACTCAAGCGCCATGCCGGATTCCTTTGCAATGCGGCAAAATGATTGCCGCCCGATACGGAAGCCAATATAGGAAATTCAATGCATGTCGCCCAAAAGTGCGCAGCGGTTTTGGGACAACGACATGCATCAAGAAAGTTTTTGAGCATTTCGCCCAAAAGTGCGCAGCGGTTCTGGGACAACGACATGCATCAAGAAAGTTTTTGAAGCCAGCAAATCAGCCACCCAATGAATCAGCCAGAATGAGGAAGACCATGGCAATTGCAACCACGATGCGTCCGCTCGTTTCTCTCACTCTGCCGGAGCGGGGCGCCGCGCGGCTCGCGACCCAGCTCTTCCTGGCGCTTGCCGGAACCCTGCTGCTCACGCTTTCGGCCAAGACCAAAGTGGTGCTCGGCCCGGTCGACATTTCGCTGCAGACGCTCGCCGTGCTGCTGATCGCCTCGGCCTTCGGCCTGCGGCTGGCCGTCGCGACGCTGCTTCTCTACCTTGCCGAAGGCGCTTTTGGCTTGCCGGTCTTCCAGGGCACGCCGGAAAAGGGCATCGGCATCGCCTATATGCTGGGCGCGACAGGCGGCTATCTCGCCGGTTTCGTGGTCATGGCCGCGATCGCCGGCTGGGCCGCCGACCGCGGCTGGGACCGCAGCCCGTTCAAGCTGTTCGGCGCCATGCTGACGGCGGAAGTCGTCATGATGGCCATGGGCTTTGCCTGGCTGGCGATGCTCATCGGACCGGAAAAGTCCTGGCAGTTCGGCGTCCTGCCCTTCATCGCCGGCGACCTGATCAAGGTGGCCCTGGCCGCCAGCCTGGTGCCGGCCGTGTGGGCGTTGCTCAAGCGCGGCTGATCGCGATCGACGAAAGAAGGGCCGGCGGGCGACAAGCGCCCGCCGGCCCTTTTTCATGCCGCAGTCGGATTTCGCTCGAAACCACCGCGTGCCGGATGATAGAAAGTGGAACCAGCGTCAGGAAGGAAGCAAACCCGACATTGACAAGCCGGTGCCCGAAACCTAAGCACGGGCAACTTGGCGTCGAGGCGGGGGCCGCGGTAGTTCAAGGAGAGCTTGTTGAAAGGAATTATCCTTGCGGGCGGCAGCGGAACACGTCTTTATCCGCTAACATTAGCTGTATCTAAGCAAATACTGCCGATCTACGACAAGCCGATGATCTACTACCCGCTGAGCGTGCTGATGCTCGCGGGAATCCGCCAGATCCTCGTCATTTCAACTCCGCGCGACTTGCCGGTGTTTCAGGCTTTGCTGGGCGATGGTTCGGAATTCGGCCTGGAGCTCTGCTATGCCGAGCAGGCGGAGCCCAATGGTCTCGCCGAAGCCTTCATCATCGGTCGCGACTTCATCGGCAAGGACAGCGTGTCGATGATTCTCGGCGACAATATCTATTTCGGCGGCGGCCTGTCGCAGCTCTGCGGCGAGGCGGCTGCGCGCGACGGCGGCGCCTCCGTCTTCGCCTACTATGTCGACGATCCCGAGCGCTATGGCGTGGTCTCCTTCGACAAGGTCACCGGCAGGGCTTTGACGATCGAGGAGAAGCCGCAAAAGCCGAAGTCCAACTGGGCCGTGACAGGTCTTTATTTCTACGACAACAACGTCGTCGACATTGCTTCGACCATCCGCCCTTCGGCGCGCGGCGAGCTCGAGATCACGGCGGTCAACAATGTCTATCTCGAGCGCGGCGAGCTGCATGTCCACCGCCTCGGCCGGGGCTATGCCTGGCTGGATACCGGCACGCATGACAGCCTGCTCGAGGCCTCGTCCTTCGTGCGCACGATCGAGCATCGCCAGGGCATCAAGATCGCCTGCCCCGAGGAGATTGCGCTGGAGCAGCGCTGGATCAGCGCCGACGAGGTCCTCGATCGCGCCGCGCGGCTCGGCAAGAACGAATATGCGGCCTATCTGCGGCGGCGGGTCGCCGATCTGATGGAGGATCAAGGTGCTTGAGGTCAGGACGCTCGGCCTGGAGGACGTGCTGGAGATCGTGCCGAAGCGGCATGGCGACGCGCGCGGCTATTTCTGCGAGACCTGGAATGCGGAGCGCTTTGCCCAGGCCGGTATCGACCTGACCTTCGTGCAGGACAACCATTCCTATTCCGCGGCCGCCGGCGTCCTGCGCGGCTTGCACTATCAGTTACCGCCCCGCGCCCAGGACAAGCTGCTGCGCGTCGTGCGAGGCAGCGTCTTCGATGTCGTCGTCGACATCCGCCGGTCTTCGCCGACTTTCGGAAAATGGTCGGCTTTGGAGGTGTCGGCCGAGAAGGGAAACCAGATCCTGGTGCCGAAGGGATACGCGCACGGCTTCGTCACGCTCGTCCCGGACACCGAGATTCTGTATAAGGTCACCGATACGTATTCGCCGGAGCATGACCGGTCGATCCGCTTCGACGACCCCGCCATCGGCATTGCGTGGCCGTCGCTTGCCGGTGACTTCCAGCTCTCGGACAAGGATCGCAAGGCGCCACCGCTGAGCGAGGCAGAGGTTTTCGCGTGAGGGAAGAGGGCAGGCTGAATTTCCTGGTCACCGGCGGCGCCGGCTTCATCGGCTCGGCCGTCTGCCGGCATCTGTGCGCCAACCCGGCCTACCGCGTCACCAATCTCGACAAGCTCACCTATGCCGGCAACCTCGCGTCGCTGCGGACGATCGAGAACGCGCACAACTATCGCTTCGAGCAGGGCGACATCTGTGACGAGCGCGCGGTGCTGGAGATATTGCGCCGTGACGATATCGACATCGTCATGAACCTTGCCGCCGAAAGCCATGTCGACCGCTCGATCGACGGCCCCGGCGCCTTCATCGAGACCAACATCGTCGGCACCTACCGCATCCTCAATGCGGCGCTGGAATACTGGCGTGGGCTGTCCGAGGAGCGCAAAGCGGGCTTCCGCTTCCACCATGTCTCGACCGACGAGGTCTTCGGCGACCTGCCTTTCGACGGCGGCATGTTCGTCGAGGAGACGCCTTATGCGCCGTCCTCGCCCTATTCGGCCTCGAAGGCGGCGTCGGATCACCTGGTGCGGGCCTGGCACGAGACCTACGGCCTGCCGGTGGTGCTGTCCAACTGCTCGAACAATTACGGCCCCTACCACTTCCCGGAAAAGCTGATCCCGCTGGTCATCCTCAACGCGCTCGACGAGAAGCCGCTGCCGGTCTACGGCGCCGGCGCCAATGTGCGCGACTGGCTGTTCGTGGAGGATCACGCGCGGGCGCTGGAGCTGGTGGCCACCAAGGGGCGGCCGGGCGAGAGCTACAATGTCGGCGGCAATTCCGAGCGCACCAATCTCGGCGTGGTCGAGGCGATCTGCGATCTGCTGGACGTGCGGCGGCCGCGTGCCGCCGGCAAGCGCTATCGCGACCTGATCACCTTCGTCACCGACCGTCCTGGACATGACCGCCGCTATGCGATCGACGCCTCCAAGATCGCGCGCGATCTCGGCTGGGCGCCGCGCGAGAATTTCGACAGCGGCCTGGCCAGGACCGTCGACTGGTATCTCGACAACAAATGGTGGTGGGGCCCGATCCGCGAGCAGCGCTACGCCGGCGAGCGGCTGGGCCACGCTGCGGCCGCAAACAGCCAAAGCGGTCCGGTCGCGGGCAATCCGGCCAGGACCGCGGCCGAGAGCAGGAAGGTGACCACGTGAGGCTTGCCGTCACCGGACGCGAGGGCCAGGTCGCAGCAAGCCTGGTCGAGGCGGCGCGGGGCCGCGACGGCGTGGAAGTCGTCGCCGTCGGCCGCCCGGGGCTCGACCTTGCGCAGCCCGACACAGTGCTCGCGGCATTGGAAGCGGCAAGGCCGGACATCGTCGTTTCCGCCGCCGCCTACACCGCCGTCGACCAGGCCGAGGACGATAAGGACCTGGCCTTCGTGGTGAACGCCACCGGCGCCGGCAAGGTGGCCGAAGCCGCGGCAAGGCTCGGCGTCCCCGTCATCCATCTGTCGACCGACTATGTCTTCGACGGCGCCAAGGACGGCGCCTATGTCGAGACAGACGCCACCGCGCCGCTCGGCGTCTACGGCGCTTCCAAGCTCGTCGGCGAAGAGGCGGTGGCCGCCGCCAATCCGCGCCACATCATCCTGCGCACGGCCTGGGTCTACAGCCCTTTCGGCAGGAACTTCGTCAAGACGATGCTGCGGCTGGCGGCCGATCGCGACGAGATCGCCGTCGTCGCCGATCAATGGGGCAATCCGACCTCGGCGCTCGACATCGCCGACGCCATCCTGCATGCGGCGGCGAGGCTGCGGGACGACAGGAATTTCGCCGCCTTCGGTGTCTACCACCTGGCGGGCGAGGGCGACACCAACTGGAGCAGCTTTGCCCGCCACATCCTCGACACAAGCCGGGCGTTGGGTGGCCCCTATGCGAAAGTGCGCGATATCGCCACGGCGGATTATCCGACCAGGGCCAGGCGCCCGCAAAATTCGCGGTTGTCGAGCGCGAAGTTTGAGGGTGTGTTCGGGTGGCGAGCGCGGCAGTGGCGGGAGGCGACGGGGACCGTAGTGAGCAGGTTACAGAGCGGCGCCACGGAAGCTACAGCGGCACTCTGAAGGGATGAATATGATCA
>NZ_RZSB01000035.1:0-19243 GCF_004023285.1 Mesorhizobium sp. M2A.F.Ca.ET.067.02.1.1 | reverse complement strand
GACGGCGACGCCGAGCACGGCAACAAGCGTCTGCCGGCCTCGGCCGGCGATGTGCGTGATGGCGATGTCGAGAATAAGTCGCATCGGACCTCACCTCTGCGCTGCCGCGACCGTCACGCGCGCGCCGTCTGCCAGCTCAGCCGGGTAGGGCGAGATGACCTGTGCCAGTGCATCGATGCCCGAGAGGACCTCGACGCCGTTGTTGCCGCGAATGCCGGTGTGGATTTCGCGCAGCCGCGCCGTCTCGCCCTCGACCACGACGATATTATTGCCTTCGATCGCCACCGACGGAACCAGCAGGGCATTCTTCGCGACGCGAATGACGATGTTGACGTCGGTCGACATGCCAATCCTGAGCGGCGTATTGTCCGGCAGCCGGAAATAGACGCGATAGGTCTTCGTCACCGGATCGCCTTTCGGTGTGATGCGATTGACAACGGCCTCAAGGATCTGTCCGGGAAAGGCATCGGCCCTGAGCAGCGTGCGCTGCCCGACCTCGACCCGCGGGATGTCCTCTTCGTTGACCTCGGCGATCACGAGCAGCGGCTTCGGCTCGCCTACCCAGAATAACACTGTGCCCAGTTCGGCAATCTCTCCCACCTTGCCGTCTTGCCTCAGCACGACGCCAGGGGTAGGGGCGCGTATAACATAGGTCTCGAGGCGCGCCTTCTGCCCAGCGACGAGCGCCTCGATCTGGGACAACTCGCTCTGCGCGCGATCGAGAGCCTGCTGGCTCGTCGCATTCTTGTCGGCGAGGACGCTTTGGCGTTGGAACTCCTGCCCTGCAAGAGCCCGCCTTGCTTCAAGCTCTCCAAGCGCTGCGCGGACCTCGCTGTCGTCGAGCCTGGCGAGCACGTCGCCTTGCGCGACCCTTGCTCCTTCGCAATTACATTGTTCAACGATCCTCTCGCGCACAACCGGAGCCACCTTGGCCCACGTATGCGGCTCGACCGAGCCGCTCGCATACACGATCTCAGCGGCGTCGCCGCGCCAGGGCGTCACGATTGAGACAGGCGCCGCCCGCAGCAGATACCAGGCTGTGCCGCCAACCACGGCCGCTGCGACGACAATTCCGGGAATCCAGCGTCTCACCCGCATGGAGCTATTCCTTGATGCCTGACGCCCGGCCGATTAGAGCTGGCCAAGATAGCCATGCTGCCACGATTCGAACGAAGCGACCGCCACGAGCTGCGCGCGCAGCCAACGTTGCCGGCGTCGCGGTCCAATCGGCGGTGCCAGTAAATTGTGACGTCCATTGTCGGCGATTCCATGGGCGGCATGAAAACATCTAGGTAGAGATGGTCGGCCACCAGCCGCGCAAAGTGAATCGGGATGCTGCCGAGGAGGTCGTCGGTCGACATGACAAGCGAAACGGCCTGGAAATGCGGAACAGTGATGTGCACCGAGCTGACCGCAGGCTGCGACAGGCCGACCCGTTCCCGGCACGGTACGGTACTCAGCTCCAGCGTCATCGCATCGCGGACGCGCAGCAGGTTGAGATCGACCGGACCAAAATCACGGCGCCAAATATCCCGCACAGGATCATTCGATTTCCGCCAGGATCATTGGGTAACGATGTAACGGCGGTGCAGCACCGAACCTGGCTGACTCAACATGGAAAAATGCGCAATAGGTCAGCTTCGTCGGTGGTGCCGTCATCGAAAAGTTGGAACAGTTCCCTAGCCAAGCATTCCCGCTGTTCACGATCTTCCATTGCTAGGTGGCGCTCGTCGCACACGCGGTTAACCACCCGCTGGAGCATATCCAGATCAGCAGGCCAGTAGACTCCACTGCACCGCGACACTGACATGGCCGCCGCCCTCAGCGCGGCTTGTGTGGATTATGTCACAAAATGGATTCGGAGGCGAAGAAATACCGCGCCTCTTTTGGAACGGATTCGCGGCTTGGCAATTTAGGAGTGAGCTCTGGGTGTAGCCGCTTCCAATCGCAGGAAGCCCGTCGCCTACGCTCATTAGCTGCGACGGGCTTTTCTGGAATAAATTCGTCGGTGCTGACTGGGGAAGTGGCCGACAGCAAACAAGAACGCGCCGAACGCGTGCCGGCGGAGAAGGATTTTCAGGGTGGGGTTTCAATTGCCCCCGTACATGACCTTCGGCAGCCACACGACGATCGAAGGGAACACGATGCACAAGCCCACTCCGATCGCTTGCAGACACAGGAACGGGACGGCGGATCGGAAGATTGTCGCCATTGATATCTCCGGCGGGGCAACACTCTTCAGATAAAACAGCGAATAACCGAACGGCGGGCTCAGGAAAGCCATCTGCATGTTGACCATGAATATCACGCCATACCATAGCGGAACGTCTTCGGCAGCCACGCCGGCGAACCCGAACGCGCCGCCGAACTGAAGCGACCTAAGGATGGGCAGAAAGATCGGTACGGTCAGAAGCAGGATTCCCACCCAGTCCAGAAACATGCCCAGGACGAATAGGATCACCATCATCAGAACAAGAACGCCGTAGGGAGCGAGACCCGTTCCAAGAATGGAATCGGCGACGAAGTTCTGCCCGCCCTTCAGGATGAAGAAGCCGACGAACATGGTGGCGCCGAAAAATATCCACATGACCATCGCCGTCGCCTTCAAGGTCGCTAAGCTGGCTTCCCGTATCGTCCCCCAGGTCAGGCGACGATGCGCGGCACAAACGATGAAAGCGCCAAACGTGCCGATGCCGGCGGCCTCGACAGGCGTGGCGATGCCCATGAAAATGACCCCGAGCACAAGCAGGATCAGAAGGATCGGCATCAACGTGCGGCGCAAAAGCTTGAGCTTTTCAACAAACGCGATGCGCTCGTGGGGGGCAACGCTGGCCCGAGCTTCGGGTTGATATAGCAGCGAGCCGTCACGTATGCGACATACATCCCCGACAGCAGCAGCCCGGGAAAGACTGAGCCGATCAGCAACTCGCCCAGCGATTGCTGCGCGACGACGGCGTAGACGATCGCCATGACGGAAGGGGGAATGAGGATACCAAGCGTTCCGCCAGCAAGGAGCGAGCCACAAGCAAGCTTGGCATCATAGTTGCGGCGCAGCATCGCTGGAAGAGCAATCATCCCCATGGTCACTTCCGTCGCCCCGACCACGCCAACCATGGCGGCCAGCAGAGTGCAGGAGACGACCGTCGCCGAAGCCAGTCCACCTTTCAGCCCACCCAGCCATTTGTAGACGACGTCGAACAACTCCTCGATGATGCCTGCCTTCTCAAGAATCGCCGCCATGAAGATGAAAAGCGGCACTGCCGACAGCTGATAATCCGTCATGAACGGGAAGACCCGCGACGGCAGCATGTTCAGCATGGCAGAGTTGCCGAACAGAAAGAGGAAGAGCACGGCAAGGCTGCCGGTGCAGAAGGCCATCGGCAGCCCAAGCAGCAGAAGTACGCCCAGGCCTCCGAACATCAATATGCTGAGCCAGAGGATCGGGAGTTCGAGACCCATGGATCAATTGAACCTTTTGGTTGCAGTGGCGATGTCGCGCAGTAGCCGTGACAACCCCTGAAGCAGCAGAAGTGCTGCCCCGATGGGGATCGCGAGCTTTACCGGCCAGTATTGGATGCCCCACTCGGTGAACGAGCGCTCGCCAACTGCCATCGAATCGCTGGCAAAACGCCAGCCGGTAACAAGCATGGTTCCCGTGAACAGGAAAAAGAATGCAGAGGTGATGATATCGCAGATCGCGCGGCCACGTTCCGAAAGGTGGCTATAAACGATGTCAACTCTGACATGGGTTTCGTCGCGATAGGCATAGGCCCCGGCCAGCATATACTGCATGCCAAACATGAGGAACATGCTTTCATGCACCCAGTTGGTCGGCGAGTTGAAGACATACCGAGCCACCACTTCGTAGTAATAGGCAATGACCGCGAGCACGGCCCAGTAGGCAACGAGTTCGCCCGTCACCTTTACCAGCCGGTCGACGGGCCGGAACAGGGCCAGCGGTCGCTTGATAGGCGTGACGGGCACATCGGTCACGATCGGATGCAGGTCAGGCGTATCGGACCGCGCTTCACGCCTGCGGGCGCGACGCACAAGGCCGGGCATCAGAAAAGCGTCGCCGACAAGCACGAGGCCGAGGAGTATTCCGGCGATTCGGGCGAGGCTGTTGGAGCGAGCGAGCGTCTCGAGGCTGGCAGTGTGATTGCCGTGCGCGACCGCCGCATCCGCCTCCGCCTTCGCAAGGCGATCGGCGGCACCGTCCTTGCGTGACGCAACATCTGCCCTGGCATGCGTCAATACCCTTTCGGCATGCTCGGCTTCGGACCGCGACAGCGACACTGCCTCGCGTTCGTCGCGCACCTGAGCGCTCGTCCAGATCACCGCGATGAAGAACGGGATGAACAAGAACCCCCAGCGGCTTTTCAGATAGAAGCGGTGCATGCCGAGAAATCCGGCGGTGATCAGGAAGAAATAGGCGAGGAAGAGATTAGCCCGGCCGGCATCGGGTCTGGTCCGATCACGATAGACAAGGAAGACCGCAGCAAGTGGAAAAAGCAGGAGGCTCGACCAGTAGAGCCAGTGCGGCAGCACAAAGGTGAGTGAAGGCATTGGCGAACGCCCATTGATGGAAGAGCGCCCGTCCCGGCCAGGAACGGGCACGGGGGCCTCAGAGGTTGATCGTCAGCCCCTTGTACATGTCCGGCGTGACGTAGCCGACGGTCGGGTTTTCCATCACCTCGAGCTGCAGCTTGAAGATGCGGGCTGCGTCTTTGTCTTTGTTGGCCCATTCAAACCAGATCGGCACCGCTATCTCCTGGAATTTCTGCAGATCGTCCGGGCCGAGCCGGTTGATTTCTATGCCGGCATCGATGAATTTCTGCCAGGCTTCCATGTCGGCCTTCTGGATCGCGCCGAAATGGGTGTTCGAATAGACCTGGATTTCGTCTTCCACGAACTTCTTCAGATTGTCCGGAAGCTGGTTCCAGACATTCATGTTGACGGCAAAGTCCATGAGGTCGACAGGCTGGTAAACCGACATAAGTCCGGGTGGCCCCATCGAAATGTACTTGGTCACCTGCTGGAATCCCAGCGCCCAATTGACCGCTGGCCCAGTGTAATCGGCGGCATCGATCGTGCCTTTCTCCAGCGCGGAGAAGACCTCGCCGCCCGGCAGCAGCGTTGTTTTGGCGCCAGCCTTGGCGAACGTCTCGGCGATCATGCCGCCGGGCACGCGCAGCTTCAGGTCGCGGAAGTCCTCGATCGAACGGATCGGCGTCTTCGAGTGGATGATGTTGGGGCCATGATGGATGCGATTGACGTAATAAAGGCCCTGGGCGGCATAAAGGTCGCGCGCAGCCTGCAGGCCGCCCTTGGAATAGAAAAAGATGTCCCACTCATGGGGATAGCGCAGCCCCATCGTGTAAGATGAAAGAAAGGCCGTAGCCGGGAGCTTGCCGGCCCAGTAGAGCGAGAACGAGTTCATGGCCTCGAGGACGCCGTTCTTCACGCCGTCGAAGAGCTCGAAATCGCCAACGATGTCTTTAGCCTTGAAAGGCTGGAAGGCGAGCTGGCCTCCCGTCTTGTCCTTGATGGTCCCGCACCAGGTCTGGAAGGTCTCAAGTCCGACGCCAGCTGGCCACGATGTCTGCACTTTCCAGGTGATCGTATCCGCCGCCCCGGCTCTTTGAACCCAGGGCGCCGCAACCGCCGTCGCCGAGAGCCCGGCGACAAGCCCGCCGGTCTTTAGAAAGCTTCGCCGTGATTTGGAATGCGTGTCTTCGTCCATTGTTTCCTCCCTATTCGACAGGCGGACATATGATGGGCACACCGCGGCATCAAAAACTGATAGCGATTTGTAGGTTAGGTCTGCCTTTCCGTCATCGTTTCCGGCCGAGTTGCCAGCGCCATCAAGCATTGCAAAAGGAACCATAGCCTGCAGGTAAGATAGCGCTGCTCGAATATCTTCAACCACTAGGCGCAGTATGCTCGCGCGATTTCCATAAATCCATTCATTTAAGCGGGTTGGCGCCTGTCGAGCCGGTGTTCCCTTCTGTGAACATTCGCAGGGGCGCGGAAGCCGCCGCAGCCTGCGATGTCGAACAATCGGATCGCCAAGAGCTGAGCCAGATTGGCCAGTGATCTCGACAGGGCGCGCTGCAAGCGCATGGCGCATCGGTAACGTTGCCGTGAGCCTGTAACGATTACCCTTAGCGGCACGAAGAACGAAACGTAGCCGTCTGCCGGCCTCCGCCGTCCGCCACGCACCAGGAGTATGAAAATGCTAGACCGCCGTTTGTTTCTCATCGCCCTGGCTGCCTTATCAAGCTTCGCCTGCGCCTTGGCGGCGACAGCTGGCGACCGCATGCCCTATACACAGCAGGAGTTCGAGGACGCCCAGAAGGCGGGCAGGCCGATCCTGGTCGATATCCGTGCATCGTGGTGCCCGATCTGCAAGGCGCAGAAGCAGGTCCTGGCCAAGCTGCTGCCGTCGGCCGAACACGCGGACATAATCGTCTTCGAGGTCGATTTCGATACGCAGAAGGATGTCGTGCGTGCCTTCGGCGCCCAGATGCAGAGCACGCTGATCACCTTCAAGGGCAAACAGGAGGTCGGCCGGCTCGTCGCCGTCACCAAAGCGGACGCCATCAAGCGGTTGCTCGACAGCACAGGCTGAGCGCGATGCTGCTCGGTTTCGGTTTTTCGTTTCTGGCAGGGCTGTTGTCGACTCTGTCGCCATGCGTGCTGCCACTGATCCCCGTCGTGCTGGGCGCTGCGGTCGCCCAGCATCGCTACGGACCCGCCGCGCTGGCGGCCGGACTGGCGATATCCTTCACGGCGATCGGACTTTTCGTCGCCACGATCGGGTTTTCCATAGGACTGGACAATGCGGTCTTTCGCAGCGCCGCCTCGGTCCTGATGCTTGTTCTCGGCGCAGTGCTGGTCTTGCCGGCCTTGCAAACACGGGTGGCGCTTGCCGCCGGTCCCGCTGGCAACTGGGTCGACCAGCGTTTTGGCCGGTTTTCGTCCATAGGCCTCTGGGGCCAGTTCGGCGTCGGCCTGCTGCTTGGCACCGTGTGGAGCCCTTGCGTCGGCCCGACGCTCGGCGCGGCTTCCGTCCTGGCCGCTCAGGGCCGGAACCTCGGCCAGGTTGCCGCAACCATGGTCCTGTTCGGCATTGGTGCTGCTGTGCCGCTACTGATCTTCGGCATGCTGTCGCGTGAGACTTTGCTGCGCTGGCGCGGCCGCATCGCCGAAGCCGGCGGCGGCTTCAAGATCGCGCTCGGCGGGGTGCTGATCCTGACCGGCGTAGCGATCCTTTCCGGTTTCGACAAGCGGCTGGAGACGGTGCTGGTCGACATCTCGCCCGAATGGCTGACCGTGCTGACGACGCAATTTTGAATTGTCTGTGCCAAGGCCATCGGACTCGTGCTGCTGAGCGTCTGATCTATTGTCAGAAATTTTTGATATTTCTGCCAATTCATGGCGCGCGGATCACCCAACGTGACGTCTTGTTCGCAGTACCCGTTCGGTTCTACGCGACGGAAGTTGTCAAAACGTGGTAGAAGAAGGGACGGCAGCAAACACGCTGATCGTTGCCATTTCTGACAGCACGTTCTCGCCGCTCGCCAAGTCCGCCTCGGCGCCTACAAATCGCCTACGAGCGCGTGGTCACGTCGAGAGCTGGTCGGTCGTAGCGGTTTCGCAGATCGGCGAGTGCCTTTGGATCCGGCGCACCCTGTGCCGCAAGTTTGGCGAGCTTTCGAAATAATGCTCGTGACCAGCGGGACACGGTCATTAGCACGCGGGCCGGTTTCTCGCTGACGTTCGTGATGTTGTGCGGCACTTCCGGCGGGATGAAAAGATAGGTTCCGGGCGTTGCGCGGACCATCCTCTCGCCGACATGCCATTCGCACTCGCCGTCGAGCACGTAGAAAGTCTCGTCCTGCACCCGATGAACATGCCGCTCGGTGGCGAACCCCGGAGGGATCGTCCAGTCTAGTGTGCCTGCTATTTTCGCCGGTGACGAGGAAGACCGTGGGATGACCACGCAGCATGACGCCCCTTTTTCTCGTGGGGCATGCGAATGACGGCATCGGCGCACATGTGACCCTCTATGACTCGCGATTTGCTCCTGTAAGCACTGGTGCAACATCGGCTGCCCACGCCGAAAATCCGTCGCCAAAAATTTGCTAAAAGTCTCGAATGTTCGCTACGGGCGACCTCTATCAGTTCGGCCGGTTCCGCCTCGATCCAGAGGTGGGAATTCTCTTTTACGGCGCCGAGCCGACCATGCTTGGGCAACGCGCCGTTGCGTTGTTGCACCTGTTGATCCAAAACGCCGGCGCACCCGTGTCCAAGGACGCTTATTTGCGCAGAATGACATTGCGACACAGCCCTCAAAGGAGCAGGTCAATTGCCATTGGGCGGGGGTGGAAACAATGACCGTTTGGGCTCACGACCTGGCAGTTTGAATGTCGGATATCGTCGTTTTGGGGCCGGAAGCCGTCATTCCGCTTCCGGCCCCAAAGACGACATGGCTGCTTTGCGCCTCCAAGTCTGCCGTAGAGATGAGCTTTGCTGTATCTTGAAAGCAGGCGTTGTCGGCGATCACGTCGGAGGCTGAGTTTCCAACCCCACGAACACTAGCAGCCGATTTCGCCGAGCGGCGTCTAATGAGCTCGCGCCTAGGTTCCGGTCGTCTCGGCCGGCGGTACGGCAAGTCCGCCCAGGGTCAGATGCGGGCGACCTCATTCCCTGAGAAACTCTACGATCTCGGCGAATGCCGAGCTATCCTGCCAGAGGAATAGATGCCCGCCTTCATACATCCGCAAGATCGCTCCTTGGATTCTACTCGCCACGCGTTCTTGGGACGACGGTAGAGCGATCCCGTCGTACCGACCGCCGCAGATCAAAACCGGGCACCTAATCCCTCCAAGACGCTCCCAGGTGTCATGTTGACGACGTGCCTCCAGCAGGCGTGTCGTTCCGGCCTTGTGGCCCGGTTCCTGTTCGAACCGACCATCGTCGAACCTTCTGATGAGTTCCTCGTATTTCTCGGGGTTCGCCTCAGCCCAGACGGCATCACATCGTGTATCGGTAATCGATACCATTACCCGTGCCCGCTCATCCGGCCGGAGCCGCTGTAGGAGATGAACCGGGTAGGATGCCCCTCCTTCTCCGCCACGTGAAGTACAACAGAGCGCGAGTCTTGTTACTCGATCTGGATACCTGAGTGCCAGTTCAAGCGCGACCATACCACCGAACGATACGCCAACGACACGAACGCGCTCCCACCCGACAATATCCAAAAGGCCGGCCGCGTCGTCTGCAAAATCGGCCATGAGATAGGGCTTGTCGGGCTTTGACGTACGGCCGAGGCCACGTTGGTCATATGCAAGCAGGTCAAAGGAGTTCGCTAGTGGCGATTCCAAAAGATTAGGGCTGCTACGCAGATCACCTCGTGAGCCAGATATCGCGAGCAAAGGCGCTCCATTTCCGGTTCGTTCGAACCAGAGGTCGATATCGCGGATGTGGCAATTGGGCATAACCTATTTAGGCGAACGCTCGCTTGCTGTCTTTAGCAGGTTGGCCGCCAAACCGACTGACATCGCCTGCGCGTCTCGGAAATCTGCTCAGCTGGAGTGTACGTGCCAACTGGCTGGTCACTGAAGAAACTGCTAATATTAGTTGGGCTTACCAATCGGTCCGCAATGCGTGGCGGGTTGATGGCGACAGCTGACGTCGAGGGACGGCATGCGGATCGCAATGATGGGAGCGGGCGGCATCGGCGGATACATTGGCGCCAGGCTGGCCCAGGCAGGGGGCGACGTGAGCTTCATTGCTCGCGGAGCGCACCTCGCGGCAATGCTCCAGACTGGTCTGAGGATCCAGAGCGACCTCGGCAGCTTTGTTCTTGCGCCTGTGACCGCAAGCGAAGCGGCGGTTCATATCGGTCCCGTCGATTTGGTGATCTTTGCAGTGAAGCTCTACGACAGCGAGGATGCCGCTGCGTCGATCGCTCCGCTCATAGCCGATAACACGCGCGTCGTTACGCTGCAAAACGGCATCGATAGCGTCGAAATTCTTTCTCGTCACGTGCAGGGCGACCGCGTGATCGGTGGCGCCACCTACCTTTCCGGTTTCATCAACAAGCCCGGCGAGGTCATTCATTCCGGCGGGCTGCCGCAGATCCTGGTCGGCGGCCAACATGATCCTGTCATCGAGGAACTCCAGGAGCTGTGTGACCGTACCATCGGGCTTGAGTTGAAGCCACTCGCGGACATCGACGAAGTGCTTTGGGAGAAATTTGTAACGCTTGCCGCCTTCTCGGGAGGAACATCGCTGATGCGCTCGGGCATCGGTCCGATCCTAGCCGATCCAGAGTCGCGTATCTTCATTGAACAGTTGCGGGATGAGGGAATGGCGGTAGCCGCAGCGGCCGGCCACCCAATGGCCGACGGGTTCCCGGGTCGCGTCGAGATAAGGTGGTCCGCGTTTCCCCCGCATGTGAAATCCTCGATGGCCAATGACCTCGAGCGAGGGAAACCTATCGAGGTTGCGTGGCTTTCCGGTCGAATGCATCAACTGGGAATGAAACTGGGGGTGGCTACGCCGGGCCACTCGGCCGTGTTCCGAGCGCTCCATCTCCATGCAGCGGGGACGAACGCCAGAATTCCAATCTCTGAATAACGGTCACAGCCGAATTAATTTGGAGGACGTCATGGCAGGTTCCTCGAACGAGACAATGCTTGTCAGGGCAGGCGACGACGCTGTCGGCTCCCAGGACATGTTCAACAAGGAACTGCAAACCTATCGCAAGATCGTTGGCGCGAATCTCATGTTCCATCGCGAGGTCTACGGCGTCCTTCGCGATCTGCTTGTCGAGCATGCGCCGGCGTCATTCCGGTTTCTCGACATTGCCTGTGGAGATGCCAGCGCCTCCGCCGCAATGCTGAAGACGATGGCGATCGGAAATTACGTCGGCATCGACTTGTCTGAGGCATCTCTGCGACTGGCGGCACGAGAGCTCGACGGTATGCCATGTCCGGTCGAGTTGCAGTGCAATGATTTCGCCCAGGCCATGGCGAAGTGGTCTGAGCCTGTCGATGTAATCTGGATTGGGATGTCGCTGCATCACCTGCCTGCCACGGGCAAGGCACAGCTGATGCACGACGCCCACCGCGCTCTGGGCGGGAAGGGCATGTTTATAATTTGGGAGCCGGCGCTGTTCGAAGGAGAGGAGCGCTTATCCTGGCTGGCACGATTTTCTTTGCTGCGCGACGAATGGTCGGCAGTTTCAGATGAGGAATTCGCTTCGATGGAAAGGCACATGCGACTTGCCGATTTCCCGGAGACGGTCGGCACATGGCTCGGCATGGGCACGGACGCCGGCTTCTCCCAGGCGGAGGAGATTTTCATGATGCCTAACGAAATGGGCAGGGTGTTTCGTTTCTCAAATTGAGTATGAGCCCAGAATGATCGGCCATCGCGGGTTGACATTCGAAGCTCGCTGTCCATGCTGCATTGCAGCATGAACAATAGCCTTACCGAGTCATCGCGCATCGAATGCCTGGACGGCCTTCGCGCCGCCGCCGCATTGTGGGTGCTCGTCGGTCACTGCCTGCTACTGACCGGCTGGCATCTTCCGGTGCTTGGCGACCCTGCGTTGGGCGTCGATCTCTTCATCATGCTTTCGGGCTTCCTGATGGTGTTTCACTATCAGCTGCGCCAGGACAAGGAGCCCTGGCAAAGGCCTGAAACCTGGCTGAAATTCTGGACGCGGCGTTATTTCCGCATCGCGCCGCTGTTCTACGTCATGCTGTTCTTCGCACTGGCGCTCGGCCCGTATGTTTATGAGTCGCGGACAGTCATCGACGCATTCGTGGGCCGCGCGCCGCAGGCACCCGAGCGCTACCTCGACAGCAGCCTGAAGAACATTTTCGCCCATCTGACATTCCTGTTCGGCCTTTCCCCGAACTTCGCCTACCGGACGCCGCTGCCTGACTGGAGCCTCGGGCTGGAAATGCAGTTCTACGCGGTCTTCCCGGCGCTCATGCTTTTGGCGCGGCGTTTCGGATGGATCCGGAGCGCGATCGTCGTGGCGGCGCTCGGCGCCCTAGCGGTGGCGGCCCTCAAGTTGATGTCGGTCCATTTCCCGATGCCGTCCTTCCTGCCGCTGAAGATCCAGGTTTTCCTGTGCGGCATGCTTCTGGCGGGCGTTCTGGGGCAGAGCCAACCGCGGCCGCTGCTGCATCTGGCCCTGGCCATGGCGCTCGCGGCGATCCCCTTCGGCGACGGCCACGGCCTTTCGAAGTTCCTGATACGCGAAGCGCTGGTGCTTGGGTTCTTTGCCTTGGTCCTCTATCGGATGCTGCCCGGCGCGGCGGGCGCCGCGGCGCGAAAAGTCGCCGTCTCCTTGGGCGGAGGCATCTTTCATGTGCTCGGCGAACTGTCCTACAGCATCTATCTGATCCATCTTCTCATTCTGCAGCCCGTGGCGGCCTTCGTCATTGCCCGTTATGGCGACGGCCTCGGCGCGCCGCTGCGCTTCGCCATCGTGCTGGCGGTCGTGTTGCCGGTGGTTTGTCTTCTGTCCTTCGTGACCTACAGGCTCATCGAGATGCCCGGGCAGCAACTCGGACGCGTGGTGTTGCGCCGGTTTGCACGTAAGAAGCCAGCGCTTGAGCCAAGTCCCGCCGAGTAGCATCAGCAAACGGCTGCACATCGCTGATCTGGCGCGTTGTCCGATCGCCGCCGATGCGGCAGGACCTCGGCTAATTTAGAATTGCGTCACTTCCTCGCGTGCGCGCCGCAGTGAAAGCAGATGCCGCAGCAGCGTCCGCGCATTCTTGTCGTAAACGTAGTGCGCGAACGCAGCGACAGCGATGACGAGAATGGATGTTCCCACGACGAATGGCAGGCCGTGCTGGTTCCGCAAGGTTCCAGTGACGGATTCGTCTAGGATGTTCACGATCCTGATCAGCGGCGTGTGAAGCGCATAGATGGCGTAGGAGATGTTGCCGGAGAACAGGGCGATCGCGCGCCAGAAGCCCGAGAGCCGCAAGCGGGAAGCCATGAGAACAAGCCAGGGCCAGACCAGCACTATCATCGCCAGGTCGTATAATTGCGCGTTTCCGGCGGGCCGGAAGATCATCAGTCCTGCGCAAAGCGCCAGCAGGATGGGCATGTAGAGATTGCCATCCCGGCTGACCCCGGTCGCATATCGCCGCAGATAAACGCCGAGGAAGAAGGAAAAGGCGATCCGGGCGGGAGCCGCGATCGTGCCGTCCCAATGAGCGCCGCCGCCCAGGCTGAAGCCCTGCCAGGCCATTAGCGCCAGCACCAGGAAAGCAAGGCTGAAGATAGCGGCCAGCGAGCGGCGAGCGAGCCTCAGGGCCAGCGCGGCGAAAACCGCGTTGGCGACAAGTTCATAGAAAAGCGACCAAGCCGGACCGTTCAGCGGAAAAAGCAAATCTGGACCGACTGAAAGCGACGGCGGCGTGGGCAGGAAAAGCAGGGAAAACGCAAGGCTCGCAAGCAAATCCAGCCGCGAATACGAGCTTAGCCCGTGCATCGCGATGGTCGCTCCCACGCCGACCACGGCAATGCCGATGCCGGCGAAATATAACGGGTAGAGCCTGACGATGCGGGCCTCCGCGAATTCCCGGAAAGACATGCCTTTTCGGAACTTCTCGTCATAGGCGTGGGCAATCACGAAGCCGCTCAGCAGAAAGAACAGGTCGACGGCGAGAAAGCCTGACGGGGCCAGATCAAGATGCTGCGTCGTCAGCTCGCGGAAATGACCAAGCATCACCAGAACGGCAGCGATGCCTCTTAAGCCGTGCAAGGCGTCGAAGTGGGTTGTCTCCGGTCTCAAACCGCTCTCCGGTTATCCCGAACCCGCCAACGTCGCCCAATTCATCTACGCATTGATTGTGCGTCGCACAAGAAACTTTTTGCGGCGCACGCTAGTGGAATGTGTCCACCACGGTTCCCTGGCCTGCGGGAACGAGAGGGCACCTTCTCCCCGTAACGAGGTCCGCTAACGGGGAGAAGGAAGAACCGGCACGATCAATAATCGCCGTTGTAATACCGGTCGTCGCACGGGGCGGTGTAGATGCGGCCGTAGCGGTCCTGGTAGCGGCAGAGCTGCTCGCCGCGGCGCTGCGGGGTGGTGGCGCTGCCGACAACGGCGCCGAGCAGCGCGCCGCTCGCGGCGCCAATCACCGTCGACTTGGTGTTGCCGCCGATCGCCTGGCCGACAAGCGCGCCGCCTGCGCCGCCAACCAATGCGCCGGTGGTGGCCCGCTGCTGGCCTTCGGTCTGCGTCTCGCAGCCGGCAAGTGCTGCGGTCATCAGCACCGCCAGAATAGCCTTCTTGATGATCATCACTAGAACTCCTCTGAAGCCCCAGGGAAATGACAACAGGTTGAAAACAGGGGCGATTTCGCCCAAGTGCGGGCGCATTGCGGCGGAACGGCGGCGGAGTTCGCTCACGAAGTGAATCAAGGCTTCCCAGCAGTTGAACGCCATGGTTGCCAAACGGGTAAGTTGGCATGGCGAGGGTAAAGGCCGCGGTCAGTCGATCTTCACGCGAACAAATATGGCAGTGTGGTGGCCATGGTCCGGATCTGCCTCAATGCACTCGATCGACGTCGGGAGGGGATCGGTTGGCCGTCTTCGATCATCCCCTCGACATGGAAGGTCAAAGCGTCCTCAGCGAGCTCAAGCGACTCCCTGAGACTTTTCCCGGCCGTAACGACGCCGGGGAAGTCGGGAAACGAAACACCAAAATCGCTGGCCTCATCGTTGTGGATCAGCCCCACATACTGGCGCATTTCCGTCCCTTGCCGCGTGGTCGTCGACCGCTAGTTTAGAGCGTCGGCACGACGGTGCAAGACGATGGACAAGGTTGCAAGGGCTCGCGACAGCCCCACGGGGTGGCGAAGGGTTCGTGCGGCCCAGTACCTGCGCATGTCGACCGATCGGCAAACCTACTCCATTGAAAATCAGCGGGACGCCATCGGGGACTACGCCGATCTCATGGGCTACGACATCGTCGCCACCTATGAGGACGCCGGCAGAAGCGGGCTGAACATCGAAAGGCGGCCGGCGCTGCGTCGTCTATTGGCGGATATCGAAAGCGGACAAGCCGCTTTTGAAGCCGTCGTCGTTTACGACGTCAGCCGCTGGGGGCGCTTCCAGAACATAGATGAAAGCGCCTCGTATGAATACCGATGTCAACGCGCGGGTGTCAGGATCGAGTACTGCGCCGAGCAGTTCGCGAACGACGGCAGTGTCGGATCGGACGTGCTGAAAGCCATCAAACGCAGCATGGCTGCAGAGCAGAGCCGCGTGCTTTCCCAGAAAGTCTTCATTGGTCAAACCCGAGTGGTCAAGATGGGTTTTCGCGGCGGCGGGCAGGCCGGCTATGGGCTGCGGCGTGTGCTCGTCGATGCGGCAGGGAAACCCAAAGCGGTCCTGAAATACCGTGAATGGAAGGCCTTGGCATCCGACCGTGTCATCCTCGTACCCGGACCCGAGGCCGAGGTCGCGACCGTCCGCTGGATCTTCAAGCAGTTTTTAAAGGGCAAGCTGGAAGTCCAGATCGCGCGAGACCTCAACGAGCAAGGCCTTGTGACCGACCTTGACCGGCCATGGACAACGGCGTCGGTGCGTTCGATTCTCAGAAACGAAAAGTACATAGGCAACAATGTCTGGAACCGGACGTCCGAAAGGCTGCATACCGGTCGGGTCAGAAATCCGCCAAGCGCCTGGATTCGCGCCGACAATGTGTCAGAGCCGCTGGTCGACCGAAAGCTCTTCGAGCGCGCCCAGACGATAGCCAGGGCCCGTGCCACCCGGATCAGCAACGATCAGTTGCTGGCGGACCTCGCCAAACTCCTCGAAGAGCAAGGATCGCTCTCTGGCAAGATCATCAATGCGGCGGCGCCCCGCGGCCCAACGAAAAGCATGTACATCCATCGGTTCGGGACGCTCCAGGCTGCCTACGACCTAGTCGGATATGAAGCCTCGGCGAACTACCACTACTTCAGAGTCATTACCCAGCTTCATCGCCGGCGAATGGACATTGTTGAAAATCTTGTGGCTGCGGTTGGCCAGGCTGGCGGGTTTGCAGTGTATGACGCCAAGACGCAGCTCTTGACGATCAATGAGTCATTCACGATCGCGGTTTGGATCGCCCGCCGCCGGTCCTCGCCTTATGGCTATTCCCACTGGCCATTCCTCAAGCGCCGGCTGTTGGGGGCCGACATTTCGGTGCTGATCCGGGTGCTGCCCGATAATGTCACTGTTCGTGACTATTTCATCGCTCCCGCGTGGATAGCGGAGCAGGCGCCACCCATGCTTTCCCCGAACAATGGCGTACGCCTCGACGCCTTCCTATTCCCCTCCCTGGAGCCGTTGGTCGCAATGGCAAGACGAGCACCGATTGAAGGAGCATGATGGAAGCCGAAGCTCACACGCTCAAGAGCAGTCGACATGCAATCCATCTGACAGGCGGACTGTGTGAGCCGGCCGGACCGCTTCACAAATACGTATTTCTAAGGAGCCTGAAAAAACAGAATGAAGAGATGCGAGCTTTCATTCTCGAGGCTGGCGAAGCGAGGGAGCGGCTAGAGGTCGCTGAAGAAGCGTTCCGCGAGTTGCTCGCCGTGGACGTTTTTCGAGGCTTGCTAACGACGGAATCACTCGCCGTTCTGCCACAAGCTCTTATGGATCGGATTGCGGGAAAGCATCCGGAAAACAGGATCGCGCCTCCAGGGCTCGACTTCGATAAGATGGGGCGGCGGCTTCCAGGAGGAATCTGCCCGGAGGTCCTCGACCTCCTAAGCGACTGCGTCGTCCCGCTCAAAATGTTCGGTCTGCTTCGACAGGTCGTTCCTGACCGGCAGGTCGAAATCGCGAAGCTGATGATTGCGCTGAGGAAGGTGAAGCTCAATACCGCGCGGGTCTTCATAATCCTCACGCCGCAATCGCAGCTCACCGATCCTTCAAGGCCGCGGCAGCAGTACCCGGGGATCGAGGCCGTGCAATTGGCGGCCATGGAAAGCGAATTGGCCGATCTGAGCAGCAGGTTTCAGCGGGCGGCGGAATGGAGCGGCATCTGGAACCTCGAGCTTGTGGCAGCCAGGGGCTATATCCTTCGGGTCATGGAGAGCGCCAAAGTGGTGAGGTATCTCGCCCAACACTTTCCGCAACGCTTGGGACAGTTTCAAACCATACTGGATTTTTCAACGCACATCGATCCATCGATGCGTCGTCGAAGGCGTCCCGCGCCGACGCAAGTGCACCAGCGCTGGTAGTGCACAGTCCAGACACCCTGCTGCCCCGACAAGCGGCTAGGACATCAGGCCGAGAATCTTTCAAGATCGATCGTGATCCCAAGGACAATTCCGGCGGCGTCCCAATCTCGCACGACTCCGCCAAGCTCACTCGCCGCGGCACGGATCAAGCGGCTCCCGAAACCTTCGTCGTCGGTTGCGACCGGAGGTGGTCCTCCTATCTCTCTCCACTGGACAGTCACCTTGCCGTCAGTGTTCGAGCAGGCGATCTCTATCGAGCCCGCGGCGGTCGAGAGGCTGCCGTGTTTGGCAGCGTTGGTGGCGAATTCGTGTAGCAGCAGAGAAAGCGGCGTGATCATCGCTGGAGGCACTGGCAGATCGATGCCACTGATCGCGAAGCGGGCATTCTCGCCAGTTCCCTGGCGGTATGGCTCGAGGATTGCGGCGACCAATGCATGCAGGCTGGTCGCGGCCTGAACTGAGTGGCCGCTCGCGGGGAGCATCGTCAGCGCATGCGCCCGCGCGAGGGCGCCGAGGCGGTCGGACACGGTGGAGGCGAGCGCGGCCGGACTTTCAGCGGCTGGCGCGCTCAAATTGACGATGGTGCGTGCGATGGCAAAGAGATTCTTCACGCGGTGGTCCATCTCGCGAAGCAGCAGCTCCCGCTGCTGTTGCGCGCGCAGCCGTTCGGAAATGTCGCGGCCTATCTTGGAGACACCGACGATCGCGCCGGACGCGTCCGCGATTGGGGAAGCGGTCAAGGAGATGGGAATGCTGCTGCCGTCCTTGCGCAGGCGAACGGTCTCGAAATGCCCGACATGTTCTCCATTGCGAATGCGCACCAGAATCTCGCGCTCCTCGTTCTGGCGATCGGACGGTATCAGCGACATGAGCGGACGTCCGACCATTTCCTCGCGGCCGTAGCCGTAGAGACGCTCCGCGCCGCTGTTCCAGTCCGTGACGATGCCATCCATATCCGTCGCGAGGATGGCATCATCCGAGGATTCGACCAGTGCGCTCAGTCGCGCTGCTGTCGTTTCCGCCCGCTCCCGTTCGATGGCAAAGCCGAGCTGACGGGCAATGGTCAACGCCAGTTCGCGTTCACGATCTCCGAAGCGGTGGGGGGCCGGGTAGTAGACCATGAACTTGCCGATGAGCTCGCGGGAGGTGGCAAGCGGGATAAAGGCCAGCGCTTCGATTTCGTCGCCAAGGACTGTTTCGATGAGTTGCCGGGATTCACCGCTGAGACGAATATCCTCGACAAAGATTGGCTCGGCGTCATGCTCATTGCAGGTCCACGGTGTGTGACCTTTGACTGCCTCCCGGTATTTCTCAGAGATTGAGCGCCAGGCGACGAAGCTCATGACGCCGTGGCTGTCAAATCTCAGGATCGCGGCGCGTGACGAACCGAGGGCGTCGCATATGGCATCCAGAGCTGCATCGTAGATCTCGCCAAGGCCGTTGGCCCGGTAAAGTCGGTCGGTGAGACGAAAGAGGACGGCTTGCTCGCGGACAATATCGCCATCGGCCAGCCCACGCTGGCCTCGCCCCATGCCCGCATTACTCACGGCCCCGTGCTGCATGGCTCTATCCCACGGACGGCTCTATTGAAGTTCGGCCATCCTCGACCAAATAGCACCGCGTCCAGGGTTCAGGCCCTTGGACCGCGGACCCCGACCAACCAGACAATATGCGCCTTGCGCAGTTTCGCAATAGGGATTTGGGGCCGTGACGGATAAGGACCGCCGGTCGTTTTCGCTTGCTTGGGGCGCCTGACTTAGACATCCGACGAGACGCTGAGGCAAGACAACTCAGCCTGGCGATCGCGGAACAAATCGGATTGGACCAGGTTCAAGAACATGCCCGGAGATCGACGCGAGAAGCTGGCCGAATTGCTGCGCCGCCAATTTACGAGCGAGGCGGTGCGGCGGCACCTGCGTGAGCTTCCGATCTTTCGCGTTGAGCAGTGGTCGCCCGAGCGG
>NZ_RZSB01000359.1:0-5984 GCF_004023285.1 Mesorhizobium sp. M2A.F.Ca.ET.067.02.1.1 | reverse complement strand
TGACATGGGTGTCGGGGCCGACCGCATGGAACATCTCGATGACGTAGTCGATATAGTCGTCGAGATCGAAGCTGCCTTGCGCCACCGGCACCATGCGGGCGTCGACCCAGTCGGTGATGTGGACGTCGGCGTGCGGAAGCATCGCCTCGACCGTGCCGCGCAGCAGCGTCGCGTAGTGGCCCGACATCGGTGCCACGATCAAAAGCTTCGGGTCAGGCTTGCGCCCCGCGGGCAGCGCGCGCTCGAAGCGCACCAGATTGCAGAACGGCTTCGACCAGACCGTCTTTTCGGTGACGTCGACGCTCTTCCAGTCGACCACGGTCTTGTCCAGGCCGAATTGCGGCTTGCCGTAGCGGCGGGTGGTGCGCTCGAACAACTCGGCGGTCGCCGCGACCGAGCGGCCTAAGGGGGTGTGGGAGATCGGGTTGAGCGGGTTGGAGTAGAAGAGACGCACCGCGTCGGCATACAAGCGCGCGGGCTGCAGCGCCGCATGGTTCATTTCGTAGAGCTGGTAGAACATCGAGAACCCCGTTGCCGTCCGTCGACCAAAGGACGACGAACAGCGCCGAGCCTTGAATGTCTCCCGGCGAGGTTAACAAGATATTGTTGCGATGCAATACGTCATTTTGTCTGACGAATGCTTCTTTGGTTCAACCTGTTGGAAATCAGGCTTGAGCGGGCGAGCCGGCTCACTGTGCGGTGCCGAAATGTGAAGGATATGTGTCCGGCCTCTCTTACCGGAGACCGGCCATGATCGCCGGACCGCAGCGGTCGCCTTGGATCATGGTCCGATAATGGAGAGATCAGACGCGCGCCATGCAGACGGCGGTGTGGCCCGAACCGATGAAGCCCAGCTGTCCGGCTGCGCCGCGGGACAGATCCAGCACGCGACCCTTCACGAACGGACCGCGATCGTTGATGCGCACGACGACGCTGCGGCCGTTGTTCTTGTTGATGACCCTGAGCTTGGTGCCGAAAGGCAGCGTGCGGTGGGCGGCGGTCAGTGCCGAGGGGTTCATGCGTTCCCCTGAGGCGGTTCTGGAATGCAGCGCATACCAGGAAGCGCGGCCGCATTGCGCGGCGGCGGAGGAGGCGGACGAGGCGCCAGCCATCAGGCCAGCCGCGATCGTTACCGCGACAAGCGCGGTCTGGTTGGTTCTCTTCATGCTTTGGGGGTGGCTCCGTTGATCGAATAGCCTCGCCTAAGTGCCGAATGAGGCGGGAAATGCGGCAGCCTTCTGGCGGTTCCATGGCGAAGGCACACGTTTGGAGTCGCCGCGAAACAGTTTGTCATGAGATTCTTGGAGCCCGAGAGGCGTATTCTTGATGAATATCGGACCACTCTCCGGGACGTTCCGGACAAGATCGGTCCTCAAGATTGGAAGTACAGAGGAGCCGGACTATTCCGATTCCTCCGAGTCTTTTGTTGCGTCCCTGTCACCGCTCGAAATCGACTTCCGGAGAGGATCCAGCCGATGCGATTGATCAGGTCTGTGCTGGCGCTGATTGTGCTGGGCGTGGGCGCGCTATGGTCGCTGCAGGGGCTCGGCCTGGTCGGCGGCAGCTTCATGACCGGCCAGACACGATGGCTCTATATCGGCCTCGTCACCATGCTGGCCGGCATCGTCGGACTGCGCTGGGCGAGCCAGTCGCGCGTTTGATCTTACGATATGATTTCGTGATTTGGGACCACGGCCGGCGCCGCGCTCAAGCCCGGTTGAACAGGTGATCCAGGATGGTGCCCTCGATATGGGCAAGCTCCGCCGAACCGTGCCGGCGGGGCCGGGCCACAGGCACGTCGAGGTCGAGGGCGATCCTGCCGGCGCCGATCACCACGACGCGGTCGGCGAGCGCGACGGCTTCGCCGACGTCGTGCGTCACCAGCACGGCGGTGAACTTCTGGTCGAGCCAAATCCGTTCCAGAAGCTGCTGCATCTCGATGCGGGTCAGCGCGTCCAGCGCGCCGAGCGGCTCGTCCAGCGCCAGGATCTGCGGCTGGCCGACCAGGGCGCGGGCAAGCGCGACGCGCTGCTTTTGACCGCCCGACAGCACCGAGGGCCATTCGTCGGCGCGGTCGGCGAGCCCGACCTCCTCCAGCATGGCAAGCGCCCGCTGCCTGGCTTCGGTGCCGCCGGCGATGCCGGTCAGCCCGATCTCGACATTCTTCACCACGCTCGCCCAGGGCAGCAGCCGCGGCTCCTGGAACATGAAGCGCGTGCGGCTGTGACCCTCCTCGGCGGCGCCAAAGGTCAGCGAGCCGCTGCTCGGGCGGTCGAGGCCGGCCAGCAGCCGAAGCAGCGTGCTCTTGCCGCAGCCGCTTTTGCCGATGATGGCCAGGAACTGCCCGCCCCGCACGTCGAGGCTGATGCCGTCGAGCACGATCTTGTCGCCGAAGCGTTTCCCCACCTCCTTGAAGGCGAAGGCCCGGCGGCCCTCGACCGAGCCGATCGTCCGGGCTTGCGCCGGCGTGGCGACGAGGGAGCGTGCTGCGGTGAGGGTGGCGGCTGGCATCTTGTTCTCACCCTTTCTGGAAGGCCGGATGCCAGCCGAGCGACAGGCGCTCGAGCAGGCGGGCCAGGCTGTCGGCGAGCTTGCCGAGCAGCGCGTAGATCAGGATCGACAGCACCACGACGTCGATCAGCAGGAACTCGCGCGCCTGCATGGCCATGTAGCCGAGTCCGGAACTGGCCGAGATCGTTTCGGCGACGATCAGGGTCAGCCACATGATGCCCAGCGCATAGCGCAGGCCGACAAAGATCGAAGGCAAAGCGCCAGGCAGGATCACCCGGAAGAACAAGGCGCGCCGGTCGAGCCCGTAGACCCGGCCCATCTCGACCAGTTGCGGATCGACGCTCTGGATGCCGAGCAGCGTGTTGACATAGATCGGGAAGAAGACGCCGAGCGCCACCAGGAACAGCTTGGCCTCTTCGTCGATGCCGAACCACAGGATAACCAGCGGGATCAGCGCCAGATGCGGGATGTTGCGGATCATCTGCAGCGTCGTGTCGGTCAGGCCGCGGCTCAGCGCCGACAATCCGTTGGCGAGGCCGAGCGCGAAGCCGATCGAGCCGCCTATGGCGAAGCCGGACAGCGCCCGCAGGGTGGAGACGCCGATGTTGCGGATCAGCTCGCCTGACAATGTCAGCCGCCAGAAGGCCCCGGCCACCGCGCTCGGCGCCGGCAGCACATTGGCCGGGATCAGGCCCGCGCGCGCCGCGGCTTCCCAGCCGGCGATGATTGCCGCCGGCAGCAGCCAGCCGGCCACGCCGTTGCGGGCAAGGCGCGTGGCCAGGCTCATGACGCCGCCTGCAGGCGGTTGGCGCCGTGGAAGCCGACCGAGAATTCGTTGGCGATATCCTTGTGCGCCCGTGGCCGCTGCGTGCCCAGGCCGAGCCTCGGGAACAACAGCTCGGCGACGCGATAGGCCTCCTCGAGATGCGGGTAGCCGGAGCCGATGATGGTGTCGATGCCGATCGCCTGGTATTCGCCGATGCGCTCGGCGATCTGCTCCGGCGTGCCGACCAGCGCGGTGCCGGCGCCGCCGCGCACCAGGCCGACGCCGGCCCAAAGGTTCGGCGACACGACAAGCCGGTCGCGCCGGCCGCCATGCAGTTCGGCCATGCGCCGCTGCCCGACCGAATCCATCTCCTTGAGGAAACGCGCCTGCGCATTCTCTATCTGCGCGTCGGTGACGTGGCTGATCAGCCGCTCGGCGGCGCGCCAGGCCTCGTCCTCGGTCTCGCGCACGATGAAATGCAGCCTGATGCCGAAACGCAGCTTGCGGCCGCGCCGCGCCGCTTTTTCACGCGCCGAAGCGATCTTTGCGGCAACCTGCGCCGGCGGCTCGCCCCAGGTGAGATACATGTCGACGAGGTCGGCCGCGAGCTCCTGTCCGGCCTCGGACGAGCCGCCGAAATAGAGCGGCGGCCGCTCCTGCAGCGGCAAGAGGTCGAGGCGGCCGTTCTCGACGCGGTAGTGTTTGCCTTCGAAATTCACCCGCTCGCCCGAGACCAGTCCGCGCCAGATGGTGAGGAATTCCTGCGCCTGCGCATAGCGCTCGTCATGCGGCAGAAACACGCCGTCGCCGGCAAGCTCGGTCGGGTTGCCGCCGACCACGACATTGAGCAGCAGGCGGCCGTTGCTCAGCCGGTCGAGCGCCGCGGTCTGGCGTGCCGCGAAGGTCGGCAGCGTCACGCCGGGTCTCAGCGCGACCAGGAACTTCAGCCTTTCCGTCAGCGTCGCGAGCCCGGTGGCGGTGATCCAGGAATCCTCGCAATTCTGCCCGGTGGGCAAAAGCACGCCGGGGAAGCCCAGCCGGTCGACCGCCTGCGCGATCTCCTTGAAGTAGCCGAATTCAGGCGGCCGCTGCTGCTTCTCGGTGCCGAGATAGGAGCCGTCGCCATGCGTCGGGATGAACCAGAAGAAATCGAGCGGGCTGGCTGAAGCGGTCATGGCTGAACCCTGAGAGAAGACAGGAGAAACTACGGCGGCGCCGGGCGTTCGCCGCCCGGCGCCGTGAAAGAGATCAGTTGCCCGGCGCGGTCCAGACGGCGTCGGAGATCCGCACCGCTTTCGGGATCAGCCCGAGCTTGAAGAAGCGGTCGGCCGTCGCCTGCTGGCCGGCGACGATCTCGGCGGTGATCGGATAGATGCCGAACTTGGTGCGTTTGGCGGCGATCGTCTGCGCGTCGAGCGGCACGCCGGTCACCTCATGCAGCGCCTCGGCCACCTTGTCGCGGTTCTGGTCCGCCCATTTCGCCGCGTCGCCGAGCGCGGCGATCGTCGTCGAGACGAAATCCGGATGCGCCTTCGCGAAATCCTTGTTGGCGAGGAAATAGGTGTTGACCTGGAGCACGTCGATGGAGCGGGCAAGCACCCGCGGCTGGTAGCGCGTTTCAGCGATGGCGAAGAACGGATCCCACACCGCCCATGCATCGATCTGGTCGCTGGCGAAGGCGGCCGCCGCATCGGCGGGGCTGAGGTAGACGGGCGTGACCTGGTCGAAGGGGATGCCGGCTTTCTCCAGGGCGGCAACGACCAGATTGTGCGCGCTGGTGCCCTTGCCGACGCCGATGCGCTTGCCCTTGAGATCGGCCAGCGACTGGATCGGCGAGGCCGGCTTGACGAAGATCGCCTCGCCCTCGCCATTGGAGGGCAGCGCCGCCGCATAGACGATGTTGGCTCCGGCCGACTGGCCGAAGATCGGCGGCGCGTCGCCAGTCCAGCCGACATCGATGGCGCCGACATTCAAGGCTTCCACCAGCGGCGGGCCGGCGGTGAACTCGACCCACTTCACCGTCACGCCCTTGTCGGCCAGCGCCTTTTCGATGATCTGCTGCTGCCTGGCGATCACCGGCAGGCCGGTCTTCTGGTAGCCGATGTTGAACGCCTTGAGGTCCTGCGCGGCGGCGGGGGATGTCGTCCCAAAGGATGCGGCAAAGGCCGCCGCTGTAAGCAGGCCGACGCCGAATGCGCGTCTCGTCAGATTGAACATGACCCTCTCCTTCGTTGGTCCCGAACTGCCGGGCGATTGGAATAAGGTCAGGCTAGGTAAATCTATAAAGCTAGTAGAGAAACGATCTTGCGAGTTCGGCGGATTTCATGGAATTATTTTCTGCGCGTAACCCTGGGTGTCGTCATCCTAGTTGAGACCGCACAGGGATTTTGATCGGTCGGCCCTGTTTGCGTTGGCGGGCGGCATGCGTTGGAGATTGGCCGGAACGCCCTTCCTGATCGTCATTCTAGGGCGGAGCAGGAGCGAAGCTCCGTCGCGAAGACCCTAGAATCCGTGCCGTTACCTTCGCCACGGCGTGCAACGGAGCAGAATTCTGCTCCGCTGCGCTCTTCGACTGAGGTTACGGCATGGCAACTGTGTTCACGCGAATGCGGTTTTGTCGCGCATGATGGCGTTGAGGACGACCAGGAGCTTCCTTGCGACGGCGATGATGGCGAGTTTCTTGGACCCTGAGCGGGCAGCAAGTGCG
>NZ_RZSB01000358.1:0-5997 GCF_004023285.1 Mesorhizobium sp. M2A.F.Ca.ET.067.02.1.1 | reverse complement strand
TCCCTGGCCTCGCGGAAATTGCGATAGACCGAGGCGAAGCGCACATAGGCGACGTCATCCAGCGACTTCAGCGCCTCCATGACCAGGCGGCCGACCTCGCCTGAAGCGATCTCGGTCTCGCCCGAGCTTTCGAGCTGGCGCACGATGCCGGTGACCGCGCGGTCGATGCGCTCGGGGTCGACATTGCGCTTGCGCACGGCGATCTCGACGGAGCGCAGCAGCTTGTCGCGGTCGAAAGGCACCTTGCGGCCGGACTTCTTGACGACGACGAGGTCGCGCAGCTGGACGCGCTCGAAGGTGGTGAAGCGGCCGCCGCAATCCGGGCACACCCGCCGCCTGCGGATCGCCGCGCCATCCTCGGCGGGACGCGAATCCTTCACCTGCGTATCTTCGGACTGGCAATAGGGGCAGCGCATGGAGAGCCTTGGGTTCGCGATTCTGTGGGCGACAGGCTTAGAGCCTTTTATGCCTCAGAGATAGCGATGCATAAGCAAGATTGCCAGCGGCTTACCCCGCCGGCCGACAGTGTCAGGGCGCGACATCCTTGGTCGAAAACCCGCAGGAGGTGCCGAGATTGCGATAGGCCTTGGTGAAGCCGTCCATCGGGATGCTGGTGACCTGCTGCTTGCCGAAGGTCACGTCGAGCGACGTCACCTTGCGCATGGCGCGCAGCAAAGCAAGGCTGGTCTTGGCCTGGTTGTCGACCATCCAGCTCGGACGGCCGCCCGCGGCCGCGTTGGAGCTTACGGTCGCGGCGACCTTCACGCCGGGGTCGCCGAAAGTCGCGGCGATCTTGTCGCCCGTCGGCAGGGTCTTGTTGTCGATGATGAACATGATGGCCGGATAGGCATCCGGCGGCAGCGCGTCGCCGGTCGAGATCGACAGGGTCAGGGAGCCGGCGTTGCCGTCGCCATCGACGAAAGCCGTCGAGGCGGCGCAGGTTTTGTGTGCGTCCTGTCCGGTATCGAGCGTATCGATGATGGTGGTCCACCTGCCGAAGGTTTTGGTGGCCGGCATGTCGGAGGCGGACTGCGTCTGCTCCTGAGCAATTGCGCCGGTCAGGGCGAAGGCGGTCAGCGAGCCTGACAAGGCCAAGGCGACAAGGTGGAAAGTGCGCATCATCAAGTCTCCGGTAAGCGCGCCGCCCGATCAGGGAGCGGCGCGAAGCGCGAGGATAAAAGATGACGCGCGGCGCCCGGTCAACCGAGGGCTAACAGCCGGCGGAAGGATCAACCGAGGTAGGGGTAGAGCGGGAAGCGGTCGGTCAGCGCCGTGACCTTGGCCTTCACCGCGGCCTCGACCGCTGCATTGCCTTCGTCGGAATTCGCCACCTTCAGCCCGTCCAGCACCTCGGCGATCAGCTTGCCGATCTCTCGGAATTCGGCCTGGCCGAAGCCGCGCGTTGTGCCGGCCGGCGTGCCGAGGCGCACGCCCGAGGTGACGAACGGCTTTTCCGGATCGAACGGGATCCCGTTCTTGTTGCAGGTGATGTTGGCGCGGCCGAGGGCCGCCTCGGCGCGCTTGCCGGTGGCGTTCTTCGGACGAAGATCGACCAGCATCAAATGGTTGTCGGTACCGCCCGATACGATGTCGAGGCCGGTCTCCTGCAGGCTGGACGCAAGCGCCTTGGCGTTGGCGACGACGCTCTCCGCATAAGCCTTGAAGCTCGGCTTCAGCGCTTCGCCGAGCGCCACCGCCTTGGCGGCGATGACATGCATCAGCGGACCGCCCTGCAAGCCCGGGAAAACCGCCGAGTTCATCTTCTTGGCGATTTCCTCGTCGTTGCACAGGATCATGCCGCCGCGCGGACCGCGCAGCGATTTGTGGGTCGTCGTGGTCACGACATGGGCATAAGGCAGCGGCGACGGGTGCACGCCGCCGGCGACGAGGCCGGCGATATGGGCCATGTCGACCATCAGATAAGCGCCGATCGAATCGGCGATCTCGCGGAAACGCTTCCAGTCCCAGATACGCGAATAGGCGGTGCCACCGGCCAGGATCAGCTTCGGCTTGGTCTCATGCGCGGTCTTCTCGATCGCGTCCATGTCGAGGAGGTGATCGTCCTTGCGCACGCCATAGGAGACGACCTTGAACCACTTGCCGCTCATATTGACCGGCGAGCCGTGCGTGAGGTGGCCGCCCGAATTCAGATCGAGCCCCATGAAGGTGTCGCCGGGCTGCAGCAGCGCCAGGAACACCGCCTGATTCATCTGGCTGCCCGAATTCGGCTGAACATTGGCGAAGTTGCAGCCGAACAGCTTTTTCGCGCGCTCGATGGCGAGTTCCTCGGCCACGTCGACGAACTGGCAGCCGCCATAGTAGCGCTTGCCCGGATAGCCCTCGGCATATTTGTTGGTCATGATCGAGCCCTGCGCTTCGAGCACGGCGCGCGACACGATGTTTTCCGACGCGATCAGCTCGATCTCATGGCGCTGGCGGCCAAGCTCGTTGCGGATGGCGCCGAAGATTTCCGGATCGGCGTCGGCAAGCGTGGTCTCGAAGAAGGATTCGAATTTGCTGGAGGCTGCCGCTGCATTTGACATGGCTTGCTTTCCCTTGGGGCCGGAGGTCTGCGAGGTCGCCGCGCATTAACACAGTTGTTTTCGGGCCGCCACGTTTGCGGCGCGAAATTTGCTGGCCGGTTTGCGCCAAGACAAAGCCGCCTGGTTCTAATCCCGCGGTTCCCGGCCCTTGAAGATCGCTTCGGAGAAGGTGATCTCGGTCAACAGCTTGCGCGCCGTGTGGTCGTTGATGTCACCGCGGCGCAGCATCGCCTGCAGTTCGGCGCGCTCGGCCTCGATGCCGGCAAGCCTGAGTTCGATCTCGATGCGGCCGGATTCGGGGGCCTCGGCGCGCAGCGTTCGAAGCGGCCACAGAAGATTTTAGCAAGCCGAAGATGCGCCCGACGGCCAACGCCCACTCTTTCGCCGCAGCCGCGGCGCTTGGTCGAGAGCGTCCCCGACGTCGGGGCGCATCCGGCGGCTCGCGATATCCGGAGCGCCAGCCAAATTCGAAAAAACCGGCCGGCACCCGGCGTCAGCGCAAGGCTGCTAGGGGGCGCCGGGTGGCCGGCCGCCGCGCCAAGGCCCTGGAATCGGCGTGGCAAATGCAGAAGAGGGCACCGGATCCGCACCCTTCCCGCCGGAAGCGCGCGGGTGGCTGGCGCCGCGTCTTTCCTGATACGCGAGGGGCCAACTCCATCAACCTCTCGAAATCGCCGGGTTGACAGACGAAGCGCCCCTGCCCTTGCGGCATGGCACGGCCCGTGCAACCCCGTCTCCCGGGTGGGTTGATACTGGGGCGTGCGATGCTGTCACGATTGATGACGCATGTGGAGGCGGCGTATGCGGCGCCTACGGCCGAAGACGCCAGCGTGGCCTTCTTCGCGGCAATGGAAGATTTCGGCGCCTCCTATCTGCAGACGAGGCTTTACCGCAGGCCGGCGGCAATCCTGACATCGGCCAGCCATTGGGCAGCCGGCGGCTTCATCACCAGGCTGGCACGGAGCGGCTGGCCCGGCAGTCCGGCCTTCGACTATGTCTGCTTCGAATGCAACCCGCTGCTGGGCGTGATCCGCGAGAGCCGCACAAGCTACCGCTTCAGCGATTTCGCGCCGCACGACGATGCGCAATACGGCGCTTTTGGGAGGCGCTGAGCGAGGCGAATTTCGACGACGCCCTCTGCGCCACTTCTTACGGCGCGGGTGGCGTGATCGCCTCGCTGCATCTCGGCTTTCGCCGGCGGGAGTTTGCGCCGGACGAGCGTTCGCCATCCACATGGCAGGCCTTGCCTTGACGGAAAGGCTGATGAGCCTGACCTCGCCGCCCCCGACCACGGCGGTCAGGCTAACGACGCGCGAGCGCGACAGCCTGGCTTTGGTCGCCGAGGGCAAGACCGACTGGGAGATCTCGGTGATCCTCGGCATCGCGGAGGCGACCGTGCGCTTCCATGTCGACAATGCCAGGTGCAAGCTCGGCGCCGTCAACCGCGCGCAAGCGGTGGCGCGGCTGGTGAACCAGCGACTGATATAGCAGTTCGGCAGAGAGGCCAGCAGGTCGGGCGAATATTTACGCTAAGAAGCCGAGTTTAAATGCGGCGAAGGAGCCACCAAGTAGCACTACGACCAGCACGTAGTTTACCCTGGTCAGCAACGACACGGCTCTCGCTTGTTTGGGTTTTGCCGTCAGTGAAATCGCTATCAACGCAAGCACAGTCCCTAACGCCTAGATCGCCACAGTCATTGGCCCGTACCGCATAAGCAATGCAGCGAAATTTCGGAACTCCGCAGCGTCGTCAAACAGTGCAAATCGAGCAACCAAAACGACGGCCAACGCGACTGCAATTGCTTTGATATGCCAACGCATACGTTATCGCCCTCTTGTTATTTCTAGCCTATATCGGGTTGCATCCTTCTTGGAGGTTAACGGCGCCGGCTGCAGAACCCTCATGCCGCAACAAAAAAGCCGCCCCAATGGGCGGCTTGTGCAAACAAGATCAGACGCTTACTGAGCCGAGCTGATCTGCAGCTCCTGGGCGCCATCGAGGGCGTAGATGTCGTCGCGGAACTGCACGACGCCCGGAGCTGTCGACCATGCCGACAGATAGAGGAAGTGCACCGGCACCGGGTTGACCACGTTGATCGGCGTGTTCTCGCCGGTCTTGATCGCCGCCTCGAAATGCTGGCGGTCCCAGCCGGGCGTGTCGCGCAGGATCCAGGTGACGAGGTCGCGCACGTTCTGGACGCGCACGCAGCCCGACGAGTCGAAGCGCATTAGCTTGCCGAACAGGCTCTGCTGCGGCGTGTCGTGCATATAGACGCCGTCCGGGCTCGGGAAGTTGATCTTGACCGAGGCCATCGCATTGTTGTTGCCCGGATCCTGGCGGAAGCGGTATTTCGCGGCATCGTCGGTCGACCAGTCGATGGTCATCGGATCGACCTCGCTGCCGTCCGGCGCGAACAGGCGGATGTGGCTGTCCTTGAGGTAGTTGGGATCCTTCCGCATCAGCGGAATGATATCCTTGCGCACGATCGAGACCGGCGCGTTCCAGTACGGATTGACGATGATCTCGTTGATCTTGGAGTTCACGATCGGCGTCTGGCGATCGATCTTGCCGACGATCGCGGTATGGCGAAGCACGACGCGGTCGTTCTCGACCGCCTCGACCTGGGCCGCCGGAATGTCGACCAGCACATAGCGGCTGCCGAGCGTGCCGGCCTTTTCCTTCAGTCGCTGCAGGTTGGTCTGCAACTGGCCGAGGCGGATCTGCGCCGAGACGTTCATTGCCGTATAGGTGTATTTGCCCATGGCGCCGTCGGCCGGCAGGCCATGGCGGAGTTGGAAGCGCTTGACCGCGGAATCGACATAGGAATCGAAGGCCGTCGAGATGCCGGCGCTCTGCGGCAGGTCGCCCGAGACCATCAAGCGCTTGCGCAGCGGCACGACATCCGGGTCGTCGACGCCGAGCTGCAGCTTCTTGGTCGCCGGAACCTGTTCCCAGCCGCCTTGGGCGACGATGTTCTGGTACTGCGCCACCGCCTGCTCCGTGAAGGCCACCGTCTGCTGGCTGAAGATCGGCAGCGTCGAGGCGACCTTGTTGGTGTCGTTGCCGCGGGCGTCGAACTGGTCGTCCCAATTGCCGCGCGTCGAGGATTTCAGGATATCCCCGATCACGTCCTGGGCGCTGGCCTGGCCGGCGACCACGGCCGCGGCGAGCGCGGAGGCTCCGGTAAGAAAGAAACGGCGGCTGGTTCTCATGGCAGACATTCTTGTTTGATCGCTCTCGCTCAATCGCTTGCCGGGCGGCTTTGTCCGCACTCTAGGGTTGGCAAACTTAACAATTCGCCAACCATGACCCCGCTTCGCCGGCCGCCAGAAACGCGCTGCCGCCACGCAGGTTCCAAGGAGCGCAGGGCATAGGCCCGCAGCTTGACCCGTCATCCGCATTCCACCGCGATTATGGCGGCAACGTGACCTTGGCCCGCGATTTGCATGAGGG
>NZ_RZSB01000357.1:0-6010 GCF_004023285.1 Mesorhizobium sp. M2A.F.Ca.ET.067.02.1.1 | reverse complement strand
TCGCGCAGCCGTTCGCATTCCTTGATGCTGGTTTCGTTGGTCGACAGCACCTTGATGAGGTCGGGCATGGCCGAGAGGTCGAGCTTGGCCACGACGGAATCGCTGTCGTGCTTGACCAGGAACGTGCGCGTCTCCTTGGCGGTACGGCGCACGAACTCGAACTCCTTCGCCGTCAGCGAGAAGCGCGCCATGTAGGATTCCTTGCTCGCCTTCGGATTGGGGAAAAAGATGTTGGTTTTCGTCTGCTCGATCAGCGAGGACGAGATCGACGAGTTAACCACATCCTCGGCCGTCTGGGTGCCAAAGCCGACGACGCCGTTGCGCCGGCGGATCGTTTTCAGCGTCTCGTTGATGAAGGCGGAAAACACCTCGTCATCGAGCAGCTTCCAGCCTTCATCGAGGAACATCAGAAGCGGCGTGCCATCGATGATCTCTTCCAGCCGATGGAAGATGTAGAGCAGGGCGGCCGAGCGCAATTTCTTGTCGGCCAGGATTTTTGTCATGTCGAACCCGACCACCGGCTTCGAGAAATCGACGAGATCGACGGGGTTGTTGAAAAGCCAGCCCTTGTCGCCAGGGTTCAGCCACGGTTCAATGCGCGCCGCGAGGTCGTTCATTCCGGGCGTGAGCGAGCCGCGCAGCACCTCTGGCAGCACCTCGAACGTGCGTTGTTGGCGCGGGATCTTGTAGACCTTGTCGACGGCCGTGTTGATCACGCGCATCTCAGCCACGTCGAGCGAAGCGTCGTCAGGGGTGAGCAAGTAGCCCAGCAGCCCTTCGAGAAACGTGCGGTTTTCTGCCGTGTCTTCCAGCTGGAGCGGCGCAAAGCCGGTGGCCTGCATCGGCTCCATGACCTCGTAGCGGCCGCCGAGCGCGCGGATGAAGAGCTCGGCGCCGCGCATATAGTCGAAGTAGACGCATCGCGGTCGCGGCGAAATCCGCATCGCCTGCGCCATCAGGAATGACAGCACGACCGTCTTGCCCGAACCGGTTGGACCGAAAACGGTGAAATGGCCGACGTCGTGGACATGAAAGTTGAAATAATAGGCTGTCTGGCTGGTCGTCTCGAGGAGCGCGATCGGCCGCTTCCAGTGCAGTCCCTCACGCTGGCCTGAGGGAAAATTGTGGCCCGAGAACAGCCCGGCAAAGTTCAGCGACGAGATCAAGGCGCGGCGCGCAATGTAGCTGAAATTGCCGGGCAGCTGTGCCCAAAACGCAAGTTCGGTGTTAAGCGTTTCCCGCACCGGTACGATCGACATGCGCGACAGTTCGGCGGTGATGTCGGACAACGAGCGGTTGAGCCCTGGTAGGTCGGCAGCGAGCGCCATCACCGTCATGTGGTGCTGCCCGAAAACGACCTCGCCACCGGCAAGCTTGTCAGCGCCGGCGTGCACGGAATCCTCGACCGTGGTTCCGGCCTCATCCGAACCGCTGACCTGGTTCGAGATCGTGTTGATGCGGCGCATGGCCGTCACGCGATCTTCAATCGCGAACGACTGCGTGAGGATGAATTCATGCGGCAACCGCAACAGGCCATCGAGCGACCCGGGCGCCGTGAAGGGCGGGTATTCCTTGATCGACACCATGGCGCCGATCTTGCTGTCATGCGCCCCCCTGATCTCCAGGGCGGATTTGCCGAAGAAGATTTGCCGGGTCGCACAGGCGCTTGCCAAGCTCATGCGCGGCAGCGGCATTTCCACATCAGCGCCGCCGGCAAGGATCTTGGCGATGAATTCGGCAGGTTCGGAAAACAGGCTGTCGCGCCGCGTCACCACGCCCAAAAGCCGCGCGCCATAAGCGGAAAAGTCCTTGGTGACGCCATTGAGGACGTCGTGCAGTTCGGCCATGGCCTCTTCACGTGTCTCTTCGCCGGCCGTGCTGATGCGGAACGCGTTGAGCGCCTTGTCGACCCAACCGACACGCCCGACCATCGGCCGGCGGATGAGCGTCAAAAAGGCCTCGTTGACGAACAGATTCTTCGAGCCCAACTCGTCCATGTAGCGGGCATCGAGTTCCGCCACGAAAGGGTTTTCGAAGTCCCCTTCGATCTCGGGCGTGACGTGACGCCGGATGATGGTCGCATAGGCGGCAAAACGGGACGTAGAGAGGTTGCGGAATGTCGTGTTGCGATTGAACATGCGGTTGTTGAGCTCTGCCTGATCCATGGTCTGGAAGGGCAGGCCGCTAAGCTGAATGACCCCGAAGAGAAAGCCGCTTTTGGTGACGACCAGGTTGTCGTCGACATGGCGCAAATAGGGGACATGCGCCTCGACAGGCTTTTCCCGTTTGCGCGCTTTGGCGAATTTCAGGTCGGCGTTCACGCTCACGGCGAATAGCTCCTCGCACCCCAAAAGCCTGAGTTGGCGACCGCGCCCCGCTTCGACAGCCGGCGCTCGACTATGTGAAAAATGTACGGGTCGCGCTGGCACAGATAAGCGCTGATCAAATGCGTCGCGCTGAATAGGCCGAGGCCAAGCGTGAAGCTGCTGGTCGCAATGAATCCGATCACGGCAGCCATGCCGTTAAGCGCGAACACCTCGTAGCGCACGCCCCATTTCATCGGCGGGCGCGTCAGAGGCAGGCTGACCGGCTCGACATAGACCTCTTCATCCTCCATCGGCTCACGCGCCTCCAGCGGTCGACCGGATGGAATCGACCAGAGCTGCGGCGCCAAAGACCAGAGCGATGCCGATGATGATCGAAAGCGCCATCATCCAGACCAGTCTGCCGGTCATGGCAAGGAAGCCGAGAAAGCAAACCGCTATGATCCCGAAAGATCGGGCAATGCTGCCCTGCAGCACACCGACGAACCATTCCAGCACGCCCTCGACCGGGGCGGCCGACTGCGCGTATGCGCTCGCCGGCGCGAGCGCCGTGCCGATCGCCGCGGCGGCCACAAACTGCAGGGCGAACTTGCCCGCCTTTTTATAATCCATCCTCGTCTCACTCCTTTTTCAGTTGCCAAAATCCATGACGTGTCCGTCTTGCCAGGCGACGCCATCGACCGCGCCGGTCGCGGCGGCCTGATGATCGTCAACAGGGTTGGGAATGGGAGGCTTGATCAGCTTGCCGAGCTTCCAGCGATTGAGCACCTTGACCACGTATTTCGTGGTCTGGTCGTTCACCGGGATGCCGTTGGCTTTGTAGACGTTCTCTTCGCCTGCATTGTAGGCCGCCAACATCAAAAGCGGATCATGGAACTCATCATAAAGCGCTTTCAGATAGCGGACGCCGGCACGGATATTGGCATTCGCGTCACATCTGTCGGCCACCCCGAGACGCGACGCTGTCGCCGGCATGAGCTGCATGATGCCGAGCGCGCCCGCGCGGGACGGCCCTTGATTGCCGCCCATGTCGCTTTCCGCCCAGGCAACCGCTTCGGTCAGGTCGGGATCGAAGCCCTCTTCCTCAGCAATCTGACGCACCAAGGCCGCGGCCCGCCCGCGATCCGTCGGCGCACACCCGCCACCGATCGGCAAACCGTTCTCAGCGGCCGAACGGGTCGAAACCGCCGGGCGGGCAGGCCGAGCAAATGCCACCGCGATGCGCGTCGAACTCGTGTTGTCCGCATGGGCGCCTAATGGCGCCATGACGGCTGAGAGAGAAAGCGCAAGGGCGATCCGGTTTTTCATTGCGCCACCAAGGTTGACACTTTACTATGGGTACATCGTGCCAAAGTAAAGTGTCAATACGAGAAGCAGGATCGAGGCCAATTTTCCGATGAAGCAGTTCTTCTTCCTCGCGGCATTGTTGCTCCAGGGCACCGTCGTAGGCGCCGCCGATCTGGGCACCAACGAGCCGCATCCGTTCGAGCAGCCCTCGACCGCGTATCTGCAGAAGTTCGCAAAGCCTGGCGAAAAGACCTTCGTCTACGAGCGCTACGACGCACGCGGAGGCCTTTTTCAGCGCGAGGTAACAGCGCTGGCAAAACCGGTGGAGATCAAGTCCGCGACCGAACGCGTCATCAACGGCGTCACCTACCGGCTGCGTGGGCTCACGGCCTGCCCGAAGTCCAATATCACCTACAAGGCTCAGCAGTGGGATTGCACGAAGGCCGTGCGGGACTATGACGAGGCTGTCTATAACACCCGCGCCTCCGTCGTGTTGTGCAAGACGCTGGTCCTCAAAAGCCAATCCGGCATGCCGGATGCGGTTTCATGCTTTGCGCTCGTCGGAGCTGGCAATACCAACGATCCCTATTCGGTCTCCTATGACGACGATTCCATGGTTTTCTTCGAGATGGCCGCGATCGGCCGCAACAAGGACGGCAAGTCGCTGCGGCCGGATCTCGAACACGCCTTAGATCTCGGCAAACAGTTCCAGACCGATGAAGCGAACTAGCCTCGCAGCGTTCTTCGCACTCACGTGCGCTCACGCCGTGGGCGCCTCAGGCGCCGCGCCAGCAAGCGCGACAGCCGCTCCCTTCATGGTGTCGAAAAGCGTCGAACTGCTGACGGGAGATACGTGGCGCGACCATGACAAGCTTTACCGGCTCTATGGCGTGCAATCATGCTTGCGGGGCACGATCGCCTTGGATGCGAAGGGCAACGAGCTCGATTGCGGCAACCTCTCGCTCGCCCACCTGGCCGCCTTGTTTTCGACGGCGGCTGTGACCTGCCAGCCGATCGCCTTGGCGCTCGACAAAGCCACGTTTGTGGTATGTGGCGCGAAACTCGACGGCGATACGGTCGACCTCGGCACCGCGCTCATCGCGGCCGGCTACGCCTTCGCCGCTACTGATGCGAAAGGCAAGGCGGTCAGCGCCACCTATCTGGTGGCTGAGCTCAACGCGAAGATGAAAGCTGATGGTCTTTGGGCGACGAAGTTTCAGCATCCCATCGAACTTCTGCTGAGACGGGCAGGGGAGCGCAAGCAATGAACCACGAGGATCAATCGAGCCGCTACTACTACCCTGTCGAGGGCCGCACGCACGGTGCCATAGCCGGTGCGTTCGCATTCATCGCCATCATCGCGGTGCCGGCGCTGACCTATGCCGCATGGCACGCGTTCGCGTCTTGGATGTCCGCCCTCTTTTCTTAGTGTCCGCTCCAAAAAGAAGTGAGTGATTTCAGCGGGTTGTGATTCTGTCGGATTGCTGAGATTCGACGGAGATCATGATGCCCTGGACCGAAACCACTCGCCCTCACTATGAACGGCGGTGCCCGCGCTACGCAAGCGACCTGACGGACGCGGAGTGGGGGCTGATCGAGCCACTGATGCCGGCGCCGAACCGGATCGGCCGGCCGCGGAGGACGGACCTGCGCGAGGTCGTGAACGCGCTGCTTTACATGGCTTCGTCGGGCGGAGCATGGCGGCTTCTGCCGAAGGACTTCCCACCGTTCTCGACGGTGCAGAAGTACTTCTGGCGCTGGCGGGACGAAGGATTGCTGCGCGCCATCAACAATGAACTCGTCATGGCGGCGCGCGAACGGGAAGGCCGGGAGGCAAGCCCGTCCGCCGGCGTCATCGACAGCCAGTCGGTGAAGACCACCGAAAGCGGCGGAGTTCGTGGCTTCGACGCCGGCAAGAAGGTCAAGGGCCGCAAGCGGCACATCGTCGTCGACACGCTGGGCCTGCTGGTCGGCGTCGTCGTTCACGCCGCCGACATCCAGGACCGCGACGGCGCGCCGGCCGTCCTGAAATCCATACTCGAGCGCTGGCCGTGGCTGCGCCATGTCTTTGCCGATGGCGGCTATGCAGGGCCGAAACTGCGGGGCGCCATGCAAAAGATCGGCAAGTTCACGATGGAGATCGTCAAGCGGTCGGACAGCGCCAAAGGCTTCGAAGTCCTGCCGCGCCGATGGGTCGTCGAGCGGACCTTCGCATGGCTGGGCAGATGCCGAAGGCTGGCCAAGGACTTCGAGAGATCCATCGAATCCGCACAGGCCTGGGTCTTCATCGCAAACATCCGCATGCTCACCCGACGGCTCGCAAGGACATGAAAACACGGCGGCCATTCCGATTCAGACACTAAGATGTTTCACCATTTTGAAGTTGCGCAATATAAAGA
>NZ_RZSB01000356.1:0-6018 GCF_004023285.1 Mesorhizobium sp. M2A.F.Ca.ET.067.02.1.1 | reverse complement strand
ACCATCGAGAATATCGGCGTCATCTTCGCCAGCCTCGGCCTTGCGCTGGCCTTCAAGGCAAACGGCATGCCGTCGGCGGCCGCGCTGGCCTTCACCGCGGCGCTCTTCCACGTGCTGAACCATTCCTTCTTCAAGAGTCTGCTGTTCTTCGGCGCCGGCGCCGTGCTGACAGCAACCGGCGAACGCGACATGGAGAAGCTGGGCGGCCTCATCCATCGCCTGCCGGTGACCAGCTTTGTCTTCCTCATCGGCTGCGTCTCGATCTCGGCGCTGCCGCCCTTCAACGGCTTTGCCTCGGAATGGCTGGTCTTCCAGGCCATATTGCGCAGCCCCGAGCTGCCGCAATGGGGGCTGAAGGTCATCGTGCCCGCGGTCGGCGGCATGCTGGCGCTGTCGGCCGCACTTGCCGCGGCCTGCTTCGTCAAGGCATTCGGCATCACCTTCCTTGGCCGGGCGCGGTCGGCGGCGGTGGAACGCGCCCACGAAGTCGATCGGTGGTCGCTGGCGGCGATGGCCGTGCTTGCCGCCTTCTGCCTGCTCGCCGGCATCCTGCCAGGCTTCGTCATCGACAGCCTGTCGACGGTGACGCTTCCGCTCGTCGGCGAGCGCATGCCGGTTCAGATGGCGCAGCCTTGGCTGTCGATCGTGCCGATCGCCGAGAGCCGCAGCTCCTATAACGGCCTGCTGGTGTTCGTCTTCATCACCATCTCGGCGTCGCTCGCGGCCTTCTTCATCCACCGCTTCGCCTCGCATGCGCTGCGCCGGGGCATCGCATGGGGGTGCGGCTTCCCGGATGAGGTGCCGGCCGCGCAATACACGGCCGTCAGCTTCGCTCAACCCATTCGCCGCGTCTTCGGCGGCTTCGCGTTCCGCTCGCGCGAGACGGTGGACATGCCGGCGCCGGGCGCGCTGGAGCCGGCGCGACTCAAGGTGGAGATGCACGATGTGGCCTGGGAGATCTTCTACCAGCCGATCACCGGCGCGATCGATTTCGCCACCGAGCGGCTGAACCACCTGCAGTTCCTGACCATCCGCCGCTATTTGACGCTGGTCTTCCTCTACCTCGTCATCCTGCTTCTGGTGCTCGCGCTATGGCCATAATCTCGCAACTGGCCGTGCAGGGCGCGCAGATGCTCGCGGTGCTTTTGCTGGCGCCGCTGCTGATCGGCTTCGTGCGCAAGGTGAAGGCAAGGCTGGTCAGGCGGCAGGGGCCCTCGCTGATCCAGCCCTATCGCGATCTCGTCAGGCTGATGCGCAAGGAGGTCGTGCTGGCGGACAATGCGTCCTGGCTGTTTCGGGTGACGCCCTACCTCATCTTCGCCGCGACGTGGGTCGCGGCGGCGCTCGTCCCGACCTTCGCCACCGGCCTCGAATTCAGCTGGACCGCCGACCTCATCGTCATCGTGGCGCTGCTCGGCAGCGCGCGCTTCTTCCAGGCGCTGGCGGGAATGGATGTCGGCACCAGCTTTGGCGGCCTCGGCGCCAGCCGCGAGGTGATGATCGCGTCGCTGGCCGAACCGGCGATGCTGCTCATCGTGTTCAGCCTGGCGCTGGTCGCCGGCGCCACGCAACTCTCGACGGTCGCCGCCTTCATGGGCTCTCCGCAAGTCGGGTTGCGGGTGTCGCTCGGCATGTCGCTGATTGCGCTCGTGATGGTGGCGATCGCCGAGAATGCCCGCATTCCGGTCGACAATCCGGCCACGCATCTGGAGCTCACCATGGTGCATGAGGCGATGATCCTGGAATATTCCGGCCGCCATCTGGCGATGATCGAGCTCGCCACCTTCCTCAAGCTGCTGCTCTACATGTCGCTGATCTCCTGCGTCTTCCTGCCCTGGGGGCTGGACAGCGGCGGGACCGGGCCGAAATCGCTGGCCATCGGCGCGGCCGCCTATCTCTGCAAGCTCGCGGTGCTCGCCATCCTGCTTGCCGTGTTCGAGACGGCGGTCGCCAAGATGCGTGTCTTCCGCGTGCCGGACTTCCTGGGCGCGGCGCTGATGCTGGCGCTGCTCGGAACGCTGTTGCTGTTCGTCTCGCGGAGCCTGTGATGAACGGTCTCACCTTCGACATCGCCCATCTGCTCGCCGGCAGCCTGGTGCTGATCTCCTTCATGATGCTCTATCAGGACCGGCTGTTCGCGCTGATCAACGTCTTTGCCCTGCACGCGATCGTGCTTGCACTCTCGGTGGCCTGGCAGGCCTATATCCAGGACGCGCATCATCTCTACATCACGGCGGCAATCGCGTTGGTCTTCAAGGCGATCGTCATTCCCGTCGGGCTGCATCGCATCATCCAGCGGCTCGGCATCCACCGCGACATCGAGACCGCGGTCGGCATCGGCCCGACCATGCTTGCCGGCATCGGGTTGGTGACGCTCTCCATGGTGCTGATGCTGCGGGTGACGCCGGAGGCCGACCCGCTCGCCCGCGAGGACCTGGCCTTCGCGCTGTCGATCATCCTGCTCGGCCTGCTGGTGATGGTCACCAGGCGCAATGCCGTCAGCCAGGTCGTCGGCTTCATGTCGCTGGAGAACGGGCTGGTGCTGGCCGCCACCGGCGCCAAGGGCATGCCGCTGGTGGTCGAGATCAGCGTCGCCTTCTCGATCCTGATCGCCTTCATCGTGATTGGCGTCTTCCTGTTCCGTATCCGCGAACGGTTCGATTCGGTCGATATCGGCGCGCTCGACGACTACCGGGGAGAACGCCGGTGAGCGGGTTTTCCTTCGACGCCGTGGCCGCGATCCTTTTCATCCCGGCAGGTGCCGCGGCCATCCTGGCGGCAATGCCGAACTATCGCATGACAGCGACCGTCAATGTCATTGCGAGCCTGCTCACCTTGCTCGCGGCGCTGTCGCTGTTCGTCACGGACCGGCCGGCGCCGGGACAATATCTGCTGGTCGACGACCTCAACATCGTCTTCATCGTGCTCAACACATTCGTCGGCTTCACCACCAGCGTGTTCAGCGCGTCCTATATCGCGCATGAGCTGGAAACCGGCCGGCTGACCGCGCCGAACCTGCGCTTCTACCACGCGATGTACCAGATCATGATGTTCGGCATGAACCTCGCCTTCGTGTCGAACAATATCGGCCTGATGTGGGTCGCGGTGGAGCTCGCCACGCTGACCACCGTGCTGATGGTCGGCATCTACCGCACGCATGAGGCGCTGGAGGCGGCGTGGAAATATTTCATCCTCGGCAGCGTCGGCATCGCGCTCGCGCTGTTCGGAACGATCCTCGTCTACATGGCGGCGCAGCCGGTCGTCGGCGAGGGCACCAACGCAATGGTCTGGTCGGTGCTGATCGAGAAGGCGGCGCGTTTCGATCCCGCGCTGCTCAGCGTCGCCTTCATCTTCCTGCTGCTCGGCTACGGCACCAAGGTCGGCCTTGCCCCCTTGCATGCCTGGCTGCCCGACGCCCATGCCGAGGGCCCGACGCCGATCTCGGCGGTGCTGTCGGGCCTGCTGCTCAATGTCGCGCTCTATGCCGTGCTGCGCTTCAAGCTGTTGCTCGCGGCGAGCCCGCAGGCGATCGGGCCGGGGCCGCTGATGGTCACGATGGGACTGACCTCGCTGATCTTCGCGGGCTTCATGCTCTACCGCCGCCGCGACATCAAACGCCTGTTCGCCTATTCCTCGATCGAGCATATGGGCATCATCGTCTTTGCCTTCGGCATGGGCGGCCCGCTCGCCAACTTCGCCGGCCTGTTGCACATGGTCATGCACAGCCTGACCAAATCGGCGATCTTCTTCGCCGTCGGCCATATCGCGCAGGTCAAGGGCACGCAGAAGATCTCCGAGATCAGGGGGCTGACCGAAAGCCATCCCGGACTTGGCTGGGCGCTGGTCATCGGCGTCGTGGCCATTGCCGGCCTGCCGCCGCTCGGCATCTTCATGAGCGAATTCCTGGTCGTCAGCTCGACTTTCGCCAGGCATCCGTGGCTGGCGATCCCGCTGGTGTTCGGGCTGCTCATCGCCTTCGGCGCGCTGCTGCTGCGGCTGACCGGCGTCGCCTTCGGCGAGCCGCGCGGCGGCATGGCGCCGGTCGAGGCGTCCTATGTGCCGATGTATTCGCACCTCGCCTTGGTGTTTGCCGCCGGCATCTATCTGCCGGCGCCGCTGGTGGCGTGGTTCCAGCATGTCGCCGGTATCCTGGGGTAGGCGCATGGTGAGGAAAAACATGCCCGCGCTTGCCGATCTCATCGAGGCAGACCGCCAGGTCGAACATCACGCGCCCTGGCGGCGCGGCGTCGTCGCTCCGAAGGCCTGGAACCTCGCCGTCGAGCAGCTCGTCGCCGGACGCTGGAGCCTGCTCGGCCTGTGGGGGGAGCCTGACAAGGTGCACATGGCGCTTCTCGACGAGGCGCAGACCATCGGCGTGATCAGCCTGGATTGCCGTGGCGGCCGTTACCCGTCGGTCGGCCAGCTCCATCCACCGGCGCTCCGGCTGGAACGCGCCGCAGCGGATCTTTTCGGGCTGGCGCCGCAAGGCCTGCCCGATACCCGCCGCTGGCTCGACCATGGCCAGTGGGGCATCAGCCACCCGCTGGCGGCGCGGCCCGGCGGGCCGGCGGCCGCGTCGTCCTACCGGTTCCTGGCGGCCGAGGGCGAGAGCCTCCATCAGATTCCTGTCGGGCCGGTGCATGCCGGCATCATCGAGCCGGGGCATTTCCGCTTCACGGCAGGCGGCGAAACCGTGGTGCGGCTGGAGGAGCGGCTGGGCTATGTGCACAAGGGCATCGAAGCGTTGATGCAGGGCGCATCGATCGATCGTGCCGCGAAACTCGCGGGCCGGACTTCAGGCGACAGCACTGTCGCCTATTCGCTGGCCTTCGCCCGCGCGGTGGAGGCGGCGCTCGGCATCACGCCGCCGGGGCGCGCGATCTGGCTGCGGGCGCTGATGGCCGAATTGGAGCGCCTCGCCAACCACCTCGGCGACATCGGCGCCATCTGCAACGACGCCGCCTTCGCGATCATGCACGCGCATTGCGGCGTGTTGCGCGAACGCGTGTTGCGCGCCGCCGATGCGGCCTTCGGCCACCGCCTGATGCGCGACCGCATCCTGCCCGGCGGCACGGCAAGCGACCTGAGCGAGGCGGGGACGGATGCCATCCGATCGCTGGTCGCGGAGATCAGGCGGCGCTTCCCGCATCTGGTCGAGCTCTACGACAACACCGCCTCGCTGCAGGACCGGACGGTGGCGACCGGCCGGCTCAAGGGCGAGCTTGCCCGGCAATATGCCGCCGGCGGCTATGTCGGCCGCGCCTCGGGCCGCGATTTCGATGCGCGCCGCAGCCCGGGTTACGCGCCCTATGACGAGCTCGCCTTCGATGTGCCGGTGCTGCAGGAGGGCGACGTCAACGCGCGCGTCTGGATCCGCGTGCGGGAGGTCGAGCAGAGCCTGTCGCTGGTGGAGCAGATTCTCGGGCGGCTGCCCGCCGGGCCAATCAGCGTCGATATCGCTGCACCGCAAGAGCCGCGCGAGGGCATGGCGCTGGTCGAGGGTTTTCGCGGCGACATACTGGTCTGGCTGCGCATCGGCGAGGACGGCCTGATCGAGCGCTGCCACCTGCGCGACCCTTCATGGTTCCAGTGGCCGCTCTTGGAGGCGACGATCGAGGGGAACATCGTCGCCGATTTCCCGCTCTGCAACAAATCGTTCAACTGCTCCTATTCCGGCCACGACCTGTAGAACCATGCGAAAACTGCTCTTCGAAAGCCTGATCCGCCCGCCCCTGACGGAACGCGCGCCGCAAGTCAGCAATGCTGCCGTCGACGAGCTGGCGCGCGCGCTTGACGGCATGGCGCGCCGGAAGCTCGGCCGGAGCCTGTCGATCCGTGCCGTCGATGCCGGCTCCTGCAATGGCTGCGAGCTCGAAATGCACGCGCTCAACAACGCCTTCTACGACATCGAGCGCTTCGGCTTCCGCTTCGTCGCCTCGCCGCGCCATGCCGACGTGCTGATGGTCACCGGGCCGGTGACCAAGAACATGCGCGAGGCGTTGAAGCGGACCTTTGAGG
>NZ_RZSB01000355.1:0-6024 GCF_004023285.1 Mesorhizobium sp. M2A.F.Ca.ET.067.02.1.1 | reverse complement strand
CGGCGCCGGCTCGCTGGTCTTCGTCACCGTGTCGACCGGCATCGGCGGCGGCGTGATCGCCGACGGCCACATCTATCACGGCAGGCGCGGCCTGGCGGCCGAGATCGGCCACATGACGATCACCGGAGAAGGCGATCGCTGCTTCTGCGGCAATGTCGGCTGCTTCGAGGCCGTCGCTTCGGGCACCGCTCTCGGGCGCCGGGCGACGCGGCTCACCGCGCCCGGCGACGGCTCGCAGTTGCGGCGGCTCTCCAATGACGGCGACGTCTCGGCCCGGCATGTCATCGAAGCCGCGCGGACAGGCGACGCGGCGGCGCGCGACCTGGTCGAGGCGGAGGCGAAATGGCTCGGCATCGGCTTTACCAACCTTCTGCATCTCTATTCGCCCGAGGTGATCGTCATGGGCGGCGGACTCGCCAACGGCTTCGACCTGCTGGCCCCGGGGATCAGGGCAACGATCGAGGAGCGGGCCATGCAGGCCTATCGCGACGTGCCGATCGTGCCGGCCGAGCTCGGCGACCGCGCCGGGCTGGTGGGTGCTGCCAGCCTTATCCTGTGGGAGGGCGAGCCGGGCACGGCGCTTTCGATGGTGCAGGACCAGGAGACAGGCGACGGGGCCGGCGGAGCGGCCGGCGCCAGAGCCGGATGATTTCAATTGAAATCGGGAAGGCGCTGACGCGACTTCAATCTGTCCGAGTTCCGTCCGGCTCGGCGGCTCAGGCCCGCCTCGGGATTTCCCTGTTCTCCAGCAGCAGCGTCAGCCCCATGGCGACGAAGTAGAGCGCCGCCACCCAGATGAACATCACGTTGAACCCGCTGGAATAATGATCGAGCACCACCTCGCGGATCGCGGCGGGCAGGCTCGAAGCGATGTGCGGGGTGAGCCCGTTCAAGCCCTGCGGCAGCAAGGCGGCGGCATCAGCGGGAAGCTCCGCGGTCTGCCGGTTCAAGGCCCAGATCATCACCGCGCCGTTCAGCGCAAGACCAAGCGATGCGCCAAGCGTGCGCGCCTGCGTGATCAGCGAGGTCACCGCGCCGATGTCCTGCAAGGGTGCGGCTGCCTGGATCGCCACGATCAGCACCTGGAACTGCAGGCCCATCGAGATGCCGAATGTAGCCATCATCGCCGCCAGCACCCAGATCGGCGTATGCTGGTTGATGAAGACAAAGCCTATCATCAGCAGGCCTCCCATCCCCATCGCCACCACCGGCATCCATTTGTAGCGTCCGGTTGCGGCAATGACCCGTCCGGCGACGATCGAGATGACCATCGACGTCAGCGAGGCCGGCAGGAACAGGAAGCCGACTTCGGCAGGGCTGAGACCCGTCAGCGTCTGCATATAGAGGGCGAAATAGAAGAACATGCCCAGCGTCACCGTTCCGGCAACCAGCGAGACGCCCGAGACGATGCTGACCGTCGAGATGGCGAACAGCCGCAAAGGCACAATCGGCTCCCCGGCCCGCCGTTCGACCATGATGAACAAGATGATTGCGACCAGCGCAAGCAGCGGCAGCACGAAGGTGAATGTGTCCGGCCCGGAGGGGTCAAGCACATGGTAGCCCCAATAGACGATGGCCGTCGTGCCGATGGCCAGCAGTGCGCCGCCGAGATAGTCGACATGGTGCTTCTTCTCGTTGAAGCGGCTGCGCATGGCGAATGCCAGCACCGCCATAACGATAATACCGATCGGCAGATTGACCAGGAAGACCCAACGCCAGCCGAACAGGCTGGTGATGTAGCCGCCGGCCAACGGGCCTAGGACCGAGGACAGCGCGAACACCGCCGAGCTGTAACCCTGGTACTTGGCGCGGTCGCGCGGCGAGAACAATTCGCCGATCATGGCGAAGGCGGAAACCATCAGGCCGCCGCCGCCGATGCCCTGGAGCACGCGCGCGGCGATCAGGCTTTCCATCGACCATGCCATGCCGCAGACCAGCGAGCCCAGCACGAACAGGCCGATGGCGGTCAGGACGACATTCTTGCGACCATACATATCGCCAAGCTTGCCGTAGAACGGCGAGACCGCGGCGGTAGAGAGCAGATAGGCGGCACCCACCCAGCCAAACAGATGCAGGTTGCCGAGCTCTCCGGCAATGGTGGGCAAGGCGGTGACGACGATCTGCATGTCGATCGTGGCCATGAACATGGCAACCAGCGCACCGCAATAGACGATCAATGTTGTAAGATCGGGCCTGGCTTCGGCCTCCACGGGCGGCGCATCCGGAAGAGTTGAGTCAAGGCTCATGGGGTACCTCCAACGCATGGGCGCGGTTTATGTGCTCACAGCAGATGTATGTCAACATCAAATATATGCTACTAGCATATAATTGACATCGGCATATATATTTGCTAGCGCGCTGCGGGATGAGCAGCAACGATGCCGAGCCGGGCAAGGCCGACCGATTTTCCAACCTGTGCCAGACGCGAGGCGATCAGGATCTCGCCGATCTGGCGCGCGGCCATGGCCTGTCCGAAGCGGCAGCCGGGGCTGTGGCGGCCATCGATGCGGTGATGAGCAAGATGCGCCGCTCGGTCCAGCGCCGGGACTTCGGCCGTTTGATCCTGGCCCGCATCGACCCCTCGCTGGAATTGAGTCATCTCGATGCGATCATCGCGCTCAGCGCGGTCGCCAGCGACACCCCGCAGGACGAGGTGACGGTCGGCGTCATCGCCGAGCGCATGGGAATCGATCCCTCCCGTGCCAGTCGCATCTCCGCGGATCTCGTCGAGCGTGGTTACGCCTTCCGCGTCGCGTCGCAGCTCGATGCCCGGCGAATATGCCTCAAGCTCACCGCCAAGAGCGAGCGCCTCGTGACGGCGGTGCGCCAGACCAAATGGCGGATTTTTGCAGGATCGCTGACGCAGTGGAATGAGCAGGACCTTGTGACGTTCGCCGCTCTGCTGGAACGCTTCGCCGGTTGGGCGATGGACGAGGCGGAGATGCGCAGGTCAGCCGATGCCGTCAAACAGATGATGGACGAGACGGAGCCGTCGCTCCCGCGGGCGAAATAGCCGGCGAGCCACGCGCAGCCATTTCCGAACAGCGGACCGTGCGGTTCCTCGATGATCGCCGGTTCGATCTTTTTGATAGAGCGCAAGCGTGGTCTTCGGAACTCCGTCTGCTAAAGACACAATGGCGGCACGTCACAGACGCCGACCACACTAAAAATGCGCTGCGCTCCATTTTAATTCTTGACGTACGTAAAATTATTTCCAAACATGCGATAACGCTGATGTGATATCATCAGCGCTCTGGGAGGAGCAACGCCTGATATGAAAGAAACCCGAACCGGGCGCCTTGTGCGCGCACAAGCTTGTCTTTCCAACGCAAGCGCCGGGGTCGCGCGTGTTTCGTCAGCCATGCCGTTCGCAGAACAACGAGCCGACAACCAAAAATCCGGAGGAGGAAGATATATGCGCATGTTCAATTGCCTGGCCCTCGGCGCTGGCCTGCTTGCCACGCAGCTAGCCGCGCCCGCGCAAGCCGAAGACGCCAAGGTCGCGGCGATCGTCAAAGGCCTCGACAATCCGTTCTTCCAGACCATGCAGAAGGGCATAGAGGAACAGGCCAAGGCCGACGGCGTTGGTGTCACCGTGCAGGCCGCCGCCAATATGGGCGATGCGACGGGGCAGGCCGACAAGCTGACGGCCATGGCCCTGCAGGATTACGATTGCTACCTGGTCAATCCGATCAGCGTCTCCAACCTGGTGCAGGCGCTGGTGCCGGTCGCCCAGAAGAAGAAGCCGATCGTCAACATCGACTCGACCATCGATGCCGAACAGGCCAAGGCCGCGGGCTTCGCCGTCTCGACCTATATCGGCACCGACAACGTCGCTGCCGGCGCGCTGGCCGGCGAGGAGATGCTGAAGCTGGTGCCGAAAGGCTCCAAGGTGGCGCTGATTGCCGGTATCGTCGGCGACGTCGGCTCGAACGCCCGCATCAAGGGCTTCAAGCAGGCGGTCGAGGGCAAGCTGGAAGTGGTGGTTATGGTGAGCGCCGACTGGGATCGCGAGAAGGCGCTGACTGCTGCCACCGACATCCTGGCCGCGCATCCGGATCTCGCCGGCTTCTTTGCCGCCAACGACATCATGGCGCTCGGCGTCGAGCGAGCCGTGCAGACGTCCGGCAAGGACGTCAAGGTGATCGGCCTCGACGGCATTGTCGACGCTCTGAAATCGGTCGCCGCCGGCGAACTCACGGCCACCGTCGCGCAATACCCCTATGTGGTCGGCGCAATGGGCGTCGAGGCGTGCAAGCTTGCCGCAATGGGTAAGGAACTCCCCGCCAACGTGCCTGCGCCGGTGCTCCTCATCAACAAGGACAATGCGGAAGCCTCGCTGAAGAACTTCCCGCGTCCAGGCGGCGACTATCCGGATCCCTTGCGCGAGATGCTGAAGTGAGCCTTCCAGCCGACAACGCGCCCGCCTCCCGACAGGCGGGCGTCCACGAGGAGAGCCGTCCCTCCCTGGCGGCTCTCCTCATCGATCCTTCCTTCTGGGCCGACTGGGCATCCGTCGTCGGCCTGGTCGGTCTCGTCATCCTGTTCGGCGTCACCTCGCCAGTCTTCCTCAGCGTCGCCAACATGCAGGCGATCCTGCTTGCCGCCGCGATCCTGGTGGTGCTGTCGATCGGTCAGACCTTCGTTGTCGCCACGTCCGGCATTGACCTCTCGCTCGCAGCCTCCGTCATGCTCGGCGCGGTCATCCTCGGCCTGGTCAATGCGGCGGGTCTCGACATCTTCGCCGCCTGCGTGCTCGCGGCGCTCGCCACCAGCGCCATCGGCTTCATCAACGGCGTGCTGATCACCGCCGGGCGTATTCCCGATTTCGTCGTGACGCTCGGCACGCTCTCCGGCATCACTGGTCTTGGCCTCATCCTGTCAGGCGGCGAGCCGACCATGGTGGGCTCGACGTTCCTGCTCAAGCTCGCGTCAGGCTATCTCGGGCCGTTCGGCTATCCGGTCTGGGTGGCGATCGCGGCCGTCCTTGTCGCGCATGTTGCGCTCTACCACACGCGGTTCGGCGTGCATCTGCTTGCCACCGGCGGCCAGGCAGAGAGCGCCAACGCGCTCGGCATTCGCACGAACCGGGTCAAGATCGCCGCCTATACGATCTCCGGCTTCTGCGCCGGCATCGCGTCGATCCTTCTGGTGGCGCGCATCGGCTCGGCCGAGCCGCAGATCAACACAAGCCTGCTCCTGAACTCCGTGGCGGCCGTGGTGCTGGGCGGCGTCAGCCTGTTCGGCGGCCGCGCCAGCATCCTGGGACCGGCGATCGGCGCGCTGATGCTGACGGCCCTCGTCAACGGGCTGACGCTGCTCAGCGTCTCGGCCTTCTATCAACCACTTGCCGTGGGCGTGATCGTGGTCCTGGCGGCGCTGATCATGCGATATCAGAAATGAGCACCGTCAATCACATCGCGCCTTCCGAGGCGATCCTCGCCTGCCAGGGACTGAGCAAGCATTTCGGCGGCATCCGCGCCTTCACCGATGTCGGGTTTCAAGCCCGGCGAGGTGAGGTCACCGCGGTGATCGGCGACAATGGCGCCGGCAAGTCGACGCTCATCCGTTGCCTGGTCGGCGTGCATGTGCCCGACGGCGGCACGATCTATTTCGACGGCCGCCAGCACCCGTTCTCCAATCCGGACGAGGCGCGCAAATCGGGCATCGAGACCGTGCACCAGAACCTGGCGCTGATCGACGAATTGACGGTGGCGCAGAACCTTTTCCTCAACCGTGAGATCGTGCGCCGCATCGGCCCGTTCGCCCTGCTCGACCGCAAGGCGATGAAAGACCAGGCGCGCGCCATGCTGTCACGGCTGTCGATCAACGTGCCGTCCGTGACCCAGCGCGTCCGGCGTCTCTCGGGCGGCCAGAGGCAGGCGATCTCGATCTGCCGCGCGGCGGGGTCGGGCGCCAAGCTGGTGGTTATGGACGAGCCGACGGCGGCGCTTGGCGTGCAGGAAACGGCAAATGTCGAGGCCCTTATCCGCAAGCTGCGCGAGCAAGGCGTAAGCGTCATCC
>NZ_RZSB01000354.1:0-6041 GCF_004023285.1 Mesorhizobium sp. M2A.F.Ca.ET.067.02.1.1 | reverse complement strand
TGGCGAAGGTTCCCTATATTGCCATGGAGTTCGTCGCCGGCATCGGTCTGGCGGAGCTGACGAACCGCGCGCCACAGCCGCCGGACGAGGTGACAAGGATCGGCGCGGAAATCGCGAAGGCGCTCGCCGCCTTGCACCGCCAGAAGGTCGTCCATCTCGATCTCAAGCCTGAAAACATCATTCTGGCCGAGCGCGGCGCCGTGCTCTTGGACTTCGGCCTCGCCCGCCATGCGGAGCTTCCGGACCTTCTCGGCGAAGAGAGTTCCGTGCCGATGGGCACGGCAGCCTATATGTCGCCGGAACAGGTGCTGGGCGAGAGGTCCGATCCGGCAAGCGATATATTCGCGCTGGGCTGCATCCTCTATCAGCTCGCCACCGGCGAGGAGCCATTCGGGCGTCCGGCCACTTTCGCGGGAATGAAGCGCAGGCTCTACCATGCGCCCAAGCCGCCGCGAGACATCGATAAGGCCATACCTAGGTGGCTGGAGGCCGTCATTGTGCGCTGCATGGAAGTCGACCGATCCAGGCGCTATGGCGAAGCGGCGCATGTTCTTTCGGATCTCAGGAATCCCGATCAGGTTGTGGTCGCCAGGAAGAGCGCGCTGTCGAACGAACGGGTCTGGGGCGCGATCAGGAACCTTTTCCGCAGAACGGACGAGAAGTCGCTGGTTGGCAAGGCGGCGAGCTCGGCAGTGCGCGCCGGACCGCCGATCGTCTTGGCCGCGGTCGACCTTGCCAATGGAAGCGATGCGCTGGCCGGCGAGGTTCGCAACGAAACCGCGCGTGTCCTTGCGGCACGTCCGGATTCCTGGCTGGCCTGCGTGACGGTGTTGAAGACCGAGATTGTCGGCAAGACACCGGATGTCGATGAATCAGGGCGCCTTGTCTATCTGCAGCGGCTGGTCGCGCTGAAGGACTGGGCGCGTCCGCTGCATCTGCCGGAGGACCGCATAAGCTATCACGTGCTGGAGGCGGTCAGTCCGGCCGACGCGATCCTCAACTATGCCGAGCACAATGATGTCGGGCACATCGTTGTCGGCGCCCGATCCTCTTCGGCAATTCGCCGCCACCTCGGCAGCGTGTCGACCAAGGTCGTGGCGCGGGCCCTTTGCTCGGTGTCGGTCGTGCGCTTGAAAGCGGTCGAGGAGGAAAGGCGGCTGTCGCCGTGAAGTGGTCGGTGCTCTGCAAGCGAGCTTGACTTCGGCCTTGCCTGCCTGTCGACTGCTTGCAGAATTGCATTGGGCTTTGCGAGGGGCATTGTCCTGACATGGCATCGATCGACCAGCAACCCGCGGGGCGGCCGGACAGCGGGCTTTCCTTCATCCCAGTGGCCTGGCTCGTCATCGTCATGGGCCTGTCGGCCTATGGCCTGATCTCGAACTGGCGGCTGATCGGCGACTTCAGCCTGCCGGATAACGTCCTCTTCCTGATCTATGGCGGCCTCGCCGGCGGCGTCATCACCATTCTGTGGGGGCTGTACCTGCTTGGTCTCGCCTTCAACCGATCGGCCCGTTTCCCGCGCCACTACACGATCTGGCAGGTCGCCATCATCATATGGATCCTGGTCCGCCAGGCCTATGTGCTGCTGGTGTCCGACTTCGTGTTCTCGGCCGAGGGGCTGGGCTTCACCGTCGCCGAGATCGCCGTCGGCCTGCTCTGTATCTATCTCCTGCGCAACGGGGCCGGCGCAGAGACGGTCTACGCCAACCTGGAGACCGAGCGGCCGCCGGTCTTCGTCTCGATCTTCGCCGCGCTGCTCGGCATCATCCTTGGCGGCGTGATCGGCGCATTTGGTGGGTTCTTCGCCGGTTCGCTGATCGCGGACCTGACGCATATGAGCTGCTTCGAGGGCGCCTGCGGATTTTTCGCCGCTTTCATCGGGCTGGGCGGCCTGATCGTCGGCGCGATCGCCGGCGGCATTTTCGCAATCTGGCGGGTCAACCGGCGCGGGCCGCCGCGGGCTCGGTAATTTCAAGGTGTCAATTTCATGGGGGCCGCGATTGCGCGGGAACCACGCACGCTCTATGTCGATGGCGGGGTAGACGGGAGCCTTCCCGGGAGAGCGTCGATGTTGCGTTTCATCTTTCGGCTGGCAGCCATGATAGCGCTGTCGATTTCGGTCATCATGGCGGTGATCGACACTACACGCTCGGTCGCCGCCTCCTCGCTGGTGATGACGCCGCTCAACGCAAGCTGGCTGGCGGTCTCGCCGGATACCCGGGCCGCCTTCGAGAGCTTCGTGCGCGCCAAGGCAAGTCCGCTGGTGTGGGACGGCGCCTTCGCCTGGGTGCTCGCGCAGCCTGGTTTCGCCGTGTTCGCGGTGCTTGCTTTCCTGCTCTACGCCATTGGCTACCGGCGCAGGCGCCGGGGCGCGGAATTCGCTCCAAGTTCCTGAAGGCTCTTGTTGCGACGCTATTCCGGGCGGAATGCTACGGCGAAACCGCCGAGCCTGCCGCTTCACTTTTCCTGGAATTGCTCAAAGAGCCGTGCCGGACCGCCGGTAACCGCTTTTTCCAACAGGTCAAAAATCCACGTGAATTTTGTTTCGCGCCGTGCCAGATTGGCCGCGAGCGGGAAGGGCAAACACTTCCTGCCTGGCATCGCCAGCCTGCCGGAGAACCGGGCAGGCAGGCGGCGCAAAACGGAAAAATAACCGACAGGGTGTGGATCACATGAAACGTATCGTTCTCGGCCTTCTGGCCGCAACCGCAATGGTTCTTCCGGCTTTCGCCGCGGACGTGCAGCCGGCCATCCTCTATGATCTGGGCGGCAAGTTCGACAAATCCTTCAACGAGGCCGCCTATCACGGCGCCGAGAAGTTCAAGACCGAAACCGGCGTCGCCTATGTCGAATTCGAAGTCTCGAATGCCTCGCAGCGCGAGCAGGCGCTGCGCCGCTTCGCCGAGGACGGCCGCAACCCGATCGTCATGGCCGGCTTTGCCTGGGAGGACGCGCTGAAAGCGGTCGCGAAAGACTATCCTGACCTGAACTTCGCCATCATCGACGATGCCGTCGACCTGCCCAATGTGCGCTCGCTGGTCTTTAAGGAGAACGAAGGCTCCTACCTCGTCGGCATCCTGGCGGCGATGGCATCGAAGTCGAAGAAGGTCGGCTTCATCGGCGGCATGGATATCCCGCTGATCCGCAAGTTCGAATGCGGCTATGTCGGCGGCGCCAAGTCGGCAGGTGCGACCGACGTCATCCAGAACATGACCGGCGACACGCCGGCCGCCTGGAACGACCCGGCCAAGGGCGGTGAGATCGCCAAGACGCAGATCGACCAGGGCGCCGACGTGGTCTACGCGGCGGCTGGCGGCACCGGCGTCGGCGTGCTGCAGGCGGCGGCGGATGCCGGCAAGCTCGGCGTTGGCGTCGATTCCAACCAGAACGGCCTGCAGCCGGGCAAGGTGCTGACCTCGATGATGAAGCGCGTCGACGTCGCCGTCTACAACGCCTTCATGGACGGCAAGAACGGCACCTTCAAGGGCGGCCTCCAGAATCTCGGCCTCAAGGAAGGCGGCGTTGACTACGCCATGGACGACAACAACAAGGCGCTGGTGACCGACGAGATGAAGGCAGCGGTCGAAAAGGCCAAGGCCGACATCATCGCCGGCAAGATCGAGGTGCACGACTATACCGCTGACAACAAGTGCCCCTATTGATCGGCAGCTGAAGCAGGGTTGAAACCGCCGGGCCAGCGCCCGGCGGTTTCGTTTTTGGCCGGGGGTGATGCGGCCGACGATCGAAGCCGTGGCCGAAGGCGACATCCTATAACGTCCCGACGAGATAGCCGAGCGCGAAGGCTGCCAGCAGGGCGAGCGCAATGACAAAACCAAGCCTGCCGCCAAGCGAATGCAGGCCGACGCCGTAGGGTTTGCGCTCGACCCGGTGGATCATCACCGGCGGCGGTTCGGCCTCGGGAGCGGCAATGCCGGCGAGCCGCGCCTGCATCTGCGGCAGTTCGGCAAGGCGTTGCGTGACCAGCTCCCAGCGATTGCCGCGCGCTCCGGGCGCCGCGGGATCAAGCGCGCGCAGGCGCTCGGCGAGCCGCAGCACCGTGTCGCGAAAGGCGGGATCGATCTCGAGGTCGCGCTCGGCGCGGGCGCGTTCTCTGTCGTTCATCAAGCCGAAGACATAGTCGCCGGCCCGGGCGACGCGGTCGCTTTCACTGGACATGGCCGTCTTTTCCCATGGCTCCTCACCAATGCGGCGGCTTGCTCACCGGCACGTCGGAGGCGGTCTGCTCCTCCAGTTCAAGGAACCGGTTGGTCAGGGCTGCAAGCTTGCGCTCCATGCGCTCGATCACCTTCCACTGTTCGGCGATCTGGCCGGACAGTTCCTCGATGGTCTTTTCCTGCTCGGCGGCGCGGATTTCCAGCGTCGTCAGCCGATCGTCAGGCGTGGCCATGCAAAACCGTTCCTTGCGAATATGAAGCCTTCACCCAAGCAGATATTGGTGGGATGCCCACGAGTACCCGCTTATGCTCAGTTGGTTCTCGCAGGTTCCGATCGCAAAACCGCGGGACACTTTTGCGGAACCTGCTCAGGTTCGAAATTGACAAGGGCGCGGGGATTTGTCGAGAGTGAACGGCCGATTGGCATAAGCGGGGCATCATGCTAGGCATTTTGACCAAGCGATAAAAATACTGAGTGGGACAGGCTGCATGGCGCAAGCCGCAATTGAGCTCATAGGCATCAACAAGAGCTTTGGCGCGGTGCGCGCCAACCGCGACATCAACCTGGAGGTCGCGCGCGGCACCATCCACGGCATTGTCGGCGAGAACGGCGCCGGCAAGTCGACGCTGATGTCGATCCTCTACGGCTTCTACCAGGCCGACAGCGGCGAAATCCGCGTCGGCGGCAAGCCTGTTTCGATCCACACCTCCAACGATGCCATCGCGCTCGGCATCGGCATGGTCCACCAGCATTTCATGCTGGTCGACAATTTCACGGTGCTGGAAAACGTCATCCTCGGTGCCGAAAGCGATGCGCTGCTGAAGAGCAGCATAACCAAGGCGCGCTCGGAGCTTGACCGACTGGAACGCGAATACGGCCTCGAGGTCGATCCCGACGCCGTCATCGAGGAGCTGCCGGTCGGCCTGCAGCAGCGCGTCGAGATCCTCAAGGCGCTCTATCGCGGCGCCGAGATCCTGATCCTCGACGAGCCGACGGGCGTGTTGACGCCGGCTGAGGCCGACCACCTCTTCCGCATCCTCAAGCAATTGAAGGACCAGGGCAAAACGATCGTGCTCATCACGCACAAGCTGCGCGAGATCATGGCGATCACCGACACGGTTTCGGTCATGCGCCAGGGAACGATGGTCGCGACCAGGACGACAAAGGAAACCACGGTCGGCGAATTGGCCGAGCTGATGGTCGGCCGGCGCGTGCTGCTCAGGGTCGAGAAGGGCCAGTCGGAAGCCGGCGCGGTGAAACTGTCGGTGAAGAACCTGACGGTGAAGGACCAGCGCGGCGTCACCATGGTCGACGACGTTTCGTTTGACGTGCGCGGCGGCGAGATCGTCGGAATTGCCGGCGTTGCCGGCAACGGCCAGTCCGAGCTGCTGGAGGCGATTTCCGGCATCAGGCATGCGGTCTCCGGCGAGGTGATGCTCGACGGCAAGCCGATCGACCTCACCGGCAAGGCCGATCCCGGCGAATTGCGCGACCGCGGGCTGGCCCATGTGCCGGAGGACCGCCACCATGTCGGGCTGGTGCTCGCTTTCGAGGAAAACGAGAATTCCATCCTCGGCTATCACGATGACGAGCGCTATCTGAAGGGGCCGTTCCTCGACGTCGATGTCATCATGGCCGACGCCAAGGACAAGATCGAGAAATACGACATCCGCCCCGCCAATCCGCGGCTGAAGACGGCCAATTTCTCCGGTGGCAACCAGCAGAAGATCGTGCTGGCCAGGGAAATGGAACAGGACCCCGGCGTGCTGATCGTCGGCCAGCCTACGCGCGGCGTCGATGTCGGCGCCATCGAATTCATCCACAAGCGGCTGATCGCCATGCGCGACCAGGGCAAGGCAGTGCTG
>NZ_RZSB01000353.1:0-6062 GCF_004023285.1 Mesorhizobium sp. M2A.F.Ca.ET.067.02.1.1 | reverse complement strand
TTGCTGCACCGAAGCGGCCTGTTTGCGCGCTTCGCGGCGCCAGGCGAAGACCTGCTGCGGCCTAAGGCCATACCGACGGGCGACCTCGGAAATGATTGCGTTCGGCTCCAGCGTCTCCGCGATGATCCGCGCCTTGTCATCCACCGACCAGTGACGCCGACCGCCGGCACCGTTGATCACCTCGAAACGCCGAAGCTGCCGCTCCGGGTCAAGCGTAAGGTCAAGTCCAGACACAAGCCGATCTCCGATCCCAATACAGGATCGGCAACCTCACAGATCGCGACCACTCCCGAAAGGTGGTTCGGAAACACCGCTTACAACGTAGACACGCTTCCAATGTTTACAGATACTTGACGAGGGAGTGCATAATGACTCACGCATCGCAATCGGACGGATGGAGCGCTCGACCACGTTGCTGTCGATCTCAATGCGGCCGTCGTCAAGGAAGCGCGAGAGGCCTTCCCAACGCGCGAGCATGTAGCGGATCGCCTCGGCGAGCTTGGTTTCGGCTGATCAAGCCGAGCTTTTCGCGCAGCCAGGGTTCGAGATCGGCGATGATAGCGCGGCTATTTTCCTGACGCGTCGCACGGCGCTCCTCGGCCGATCGGCCGCGGATGCCGTCCTCGATCTTGTAGAGCTCGGCGATCCGTCTCAGCGCCTCACTGGCGATCGGCGCGGGACCGGCTGCCGCCAGTTCATAGAAGCGTCGGCGCACGTGTGCCCAGCAGAAGTCGAGCGTAACACCGCTCTTTTCAGCCAGCACGCGATAGCCGCCATAGCCGTCTGCCCTGAAGGATTCCAGTGAAGCCGGCGAGATGGGCAATTGGACGCTCGGCCTTCCGGTCGGGTGCGTAGACATAGCCGACGCCCGGCGGGTCGCCGCCATTCATGGTCGGTCATCACGGGGCATACGGTTGTAGACGATGCCGCCGGCCTCACCTTCGCCGATCACAGCCGTCTTCATACGATCGTAAAGCACTTCGCGAGGAGCGCCGCCCAGCGCCTCGAAGGCGGCGGCATGAGAACGTAGAAGCGCCCGTAGATCCTGGTGGACCACGAAGCGTGCCCAGATCAAGCGGCTGAAGCCGAGGAGGTGGATTTCGGTGATCAAGATCGGGGAGATGATGATGACACTGGATTTGCATCGGCAAGGCCTTGTGAGGCAGCCCCTGGAGTTGGGTTATACTAGGAGTCATGGAATTTGACCGACATGGAGCCCGCTCCCGCTTTCCGATTGAAGTGATGGCATCGGGGACGGCGAGCAGTTGCTGCCAACGGTCAATACCCGGCCTGTCGTCACGGCGGCCAGATGATTGTCGTCGAAATCTTGGACGGCGCCACTGGATCCCGGCCATACCGTGATACATCATGAAAGAACCGCTCCGCTTTCGCCGCTGCACCAAGGCTGATTTGCCAGCCGTGCCAAAACTTCGAGGCAGCCATCCCACTCCTGCTTTGCATATTCGTCGGTTAGCAGCGGTATTAAACAAAATAGGCGGCTATTCTACAAATTTAATCGTCTTCGGATAATCGTTTATATTAGCATATCTGTGCGTTATCTCTTCGCCAACTTCTATGTCCTTTAATGCGACGATTCTTGCCCATGTGCCAGTGTCTTCATCGATCCATAATATTTGTGAATTCGGGTTTGATGAGTGGTTCACTATCGAGATCAGCCCGAAAACAACATACCCGGAGATTTGAGTCGTTACAGGGCTAGGTGACGGTCTAACAAAGTAGTAATTGAACAGACCTGTGCGCTCTAGTAGGTTTTCATCCGATCTCATAAATCCCCAAGTCGGAGATTGTTCAATTAGCTCGCCGATTTTGAACGGGACATTAGCAAATACGCCTCGTCCTTTTTTAGGAACATTCCTTACGCATATGTGGCTGCGCTGATCAACTATTGCTCCGACCATTGAATTCGACCTTCTTCTGTACTGCTTACTATGGGCACGAATGAGCACTTCGGTCCCGCAGCGCTTGATCGCCTAGTTGCGCTAGACGAGTCCACATCGCCCCATCTAGTTATCGGCGCTCACCTCTGTCCTAACCCGCTAAAGGGAGACCTTCCCCGAGGCCAACGGATAAATGAATCGGCGGTGTGCATCAAGGATTACTTAAGGTCCTTCGCTTCGCTGAACATCTCTCGGTAGACCGACAGTAGCTCCGTACCGGTGTTCCGCCGTCATTCGTCACAGTTCTCCTCAGAATTGCTTGAAACCTTATCAATCAGCTATCCACAAGCCGACACAACACCAATGCATATCGCTCTTGCAAATCAGTCCAATGCTGGACTCGTCGAAACCCAAATTGGCTAAGCATATTACTAAAATCGCACACTTTCACCTTGTTCATTATTTCCGTAAGAATCAATTCACCTTTAGATAAATCGAAGGAAAATTGCAGTTTATCAATAGTTATTAACTGATTTTGCGTGGACTCTAAATAACTCTCCATGCGATGTAGATCTTTATTGTGAACAGAGAGATGCCTAAACTGGAATATCTGAAAATTTGCGCCGAAACGCCAGTTCAAATGCTGCAGAACGCACAGGTTTGCTAGGATTGCAGTTTGATTGTTGTACGCTGCTTCGAGCATTGTTGTTTCTTTGTCCAAATCTATCCCGACCAAAAAATAATCGCCATGGGTTAAGGACGAGCGAGCCGATAGGAGCAGATTATCCAACTCGTCGTTGTGCATATTGCCGATCGTGCTGCCGAGACAAATTAAAAGCTTCGGAGCGGCGAGGTTCTTAACCTCTGCGAGTCCGGCTTGGTAAGTCCCGACAACCCCCAAAAAATTCAAATCCGGCGACACTGATAGAATGTTTTCAGCCGCTCTCTCCAAAATGGAGCGATTGATGTCGACGGCGGCGTAAGAGGTCAGGCCATGCGACCTAGCATAAGCATCAATCAGCAGAGTTGTTTTCTCGGCGTTCCCGGACCCAAGTTCCACGAGAAAGACAGAGCCTGTTGTTTCAGCGATATCCTTCGCGTACTCGGCCAGGATATCTCGTTCTGTTCTGAACAAGTAGTAGGTTTTTTCGGTACATAGCCGTTCAAACAACAATGACCCAGTGTCGTCATAATAGTATATAGAATTCACCCTACGCGGGGATTCCGACAGGGACGCCACCAAGAGATCGCCGTTGAACAACGTTTCTTCAGGGACGTCCAAGCCGATGATTTCATATTTATTGCCTGTCGCCACTGCGGCCGTGCCAGGGTGATCTTGTGCCATATAGATAGCTCCACTAAAATAAAACGGTGTACTGGCCGACGGATAAGAGCCGATATGTTTATTGGCCGTTGCCCCTAGCGACGTGAAGTCGGGAGCGGCCGCTGCCTCACGAAGAAGGACTTCAAAAGTCGTGCCAACGGTGCTGACGGAGCGTTGGAAATTCTTTTTAATTGTTGGTTCAGTGACTTAACCGGAGAGCGGCGTCAGCTTGGCTAGGACCGTTGTGTCCCGTAGTCGACAGACCGGGCAGTGGGTGTCGTGTTATTACCCACCCCAAATTTTGAGCGCCGATTTTGCGGCCTATGGCGGCTCAAGCCAGGATGCTGACGATGACGCTAAAGGGGTTGCGCCTTTGACCCGACTTGAACAGTATGTTTGGAAAGGTCCAGTTATATCAATAAGATGGCCGCCAGCATCTGGGTGTTCCACTACATTTTGCGGATGGATTGATTCGAGATTGGGTGGCAGCGCGATGCCTGCGGCCTTGAACACGTTGCCGACCTGACCGGTCACGTGCGTCCGGGTGGTTATGGCCCTTGCCGTCCTTCTCGATGGCGGCCTGTTGCAGGTGATCGATCATTAAGGAGCGGCTGCCATTCCGGCTTGAGACCCTTTTCCCTCACACTGGCGCATGAGTTGCTTGGCCAGCGTCAGCGCCAGGAACGAATAGAAAATGGCCGCGGATGGCGGCGTCGGATTGGTGGAAAACGGGCCTTGTGTCGGAGCTGGCCTTGGCCGTCTGGAACAGGGTCTGCACCTGGAGCAGGTCGCGATAGCGCAGGACGGCCCGCAGCGGCGTGATCCTGGCGTTGGTCCTGGAGTACGGTGATGCCGTCGAAGCGGGCTTCGTCGGCGAGCTTGCCGGGATCGAGCTCGGAGGCCTCGCCGGCGAGGCGATGATGGTGCCCCATGCACAGCGACGATACAACGGCGCCGGTCCTCGCCATTGTCACGTTGCTTTCTCGTGTGCAATCGATCACCTTGGGTTGGCAACTCAAAGTGGGCCAACGGTGTCAGGATTGTGACAAACACAGGGTAGTCTCGGGGGATCATCGAGGCTCACCTGGCGCTTGTTTCGTTTTCGCGGCGCGGTACCCAGACGATCGCAACGGAACAACCTCATCGTCCGATGGCCAATTCTTCCGCGCGAGCGACCGAGCCGCAAAGCGCGGCGACATCAATTTGCATTACGGCAGCGAACCAGGATCAAAATTCTACAGCCATCTTTCCGATCAATACGGCTACTTCAGCATTCTGCCCATCAGCCCGACCGAAAGCGAGGCTGCCTATGTGCTCGATGGGCTATTCGACCAGGACACAATCCTCGACATCCAGGAGCACTTCACGGACACTGGCGGCGTGAGCGATCACGTGTTCGGGTTGTTCGCTCTGATCGGCAAGCGCTTTGCGCCTCGGCTGCGCAATCTCAAAGATCGGAAGTTCCACACCTTCGAGAAAAATGATGCCTACCCGGCGCTGTCGAACCACATCGGAGCGCCGATCAACACCACGCTTATTCTCGACCACTGGGACGATCTTCTTCATCTGGTGGCGTCGATCACGACGCGATCAGTCGTGCCGTCAACGATCCTGAAGAAGCTGTCAGCATCACCGAAGGAAAGCCAACTCGCAAGGGCGAACTCAGCCGAATCGAGCGATCGCTGTTCATGATCGAATGGTACTCAAGTCCAGCGCTCCGCCGGCGTTGCCAGGCCGGCCTCAACAAGGGTAAGGCGGCGGATAAGCTGAAGCGCGCCGTCTTCTTCCGCGAGCGCGGTGAGATCCGGGACCGAGCGTTCGAAAGCCAGGCGTTCCGCGCGTCCGGCCTCAACCTCGTCGTCACCCCAATCGCGCTTTTCATGCCCTTCTGAAGCACGTTCCATGGGGCCTGTTCGACCAGCTTATCGACAAGCACAAAGCCGATCACCGCGTGCGGCGGCAGACCAGCAATGACCAATTCCTGGCGCTGTTGTTCGGACAACTGTCCGGATCAGCGAGCCTGCGCGAGATCGAGACGGGTGATGTTCAATTCTCGGCGACCTATCATCATTGAAACCGCAGTCGGACATCGGATACGTCGAAACGGGTTAAATGACGCGTGACTTCCGTTCCCCGCGGAGAAATCCTGCCCCTATTTTTGGAAAAACGCGGGTGCCGACACTACCATCGTTTTGTCGAGTTCCTGACGCGGTGGCATTCGGCTGAGCTGCCGATGCATTCTCGATAAGGCTTTGAAAAATATGCAGAACATTCTCTAACGCTCTTTCTGCTCAGTTGGCATGACTTTTGAACTGTCCCTTTTGGCGAGCAAGCAGGAGCAGCCGGCGGCGGATGGCAGAAAGCGGTCCCGTGTATTGCCAAGCAATTGGCCAAAGGAAGCCTGATGGACGAGATGATGCCTTCTATGCAAACGGTGAAACTCAGGGGCGCAACGCGCACCCCGCGTGGAGATCCGCCATGCGCGCTTCAGACAACTTTGTCTCCTCGGCCTTACTGGAAGCGACCAGCTCGATCTTCACGAACAAACATGCCGAATATGTGTCAATGGAGAAATCGCTCTGGAAGCGATTTCCTATCTAATTGCATACATCGCGCCAGCACGCATGGGCAAGCAAACGCCGCCGAGGGTTCAGCAACATGAGAAGGTTTGTGGATCTTTCATACATTTTGCACAACGGCATGACGACCTATCCCGTGCCCTGGTCGCCGGCATTCGATTAAGTGAGGCTGCAATGACGCATGAAAAGCTGGTTCGTGATTTCTTTTCGCAGCACGCCAAGTCGCCTCTTCCGAACGGAAAGGACGCTTTTTCCGTGCAC
>NZ_RZSB01000352.1:0-6066 GCF_004023285.1 Mesorhizobium sp. M2A.F.Ca.ET.067.02.1.1 | reverse complement strand
TCTCCTGGACCTTCTGGCCTTCGCTTTTGATGGCGCTGCTGGTGCTGGCGCTGGGCGAGCCGATGCTGGTGCTGTTCGGCCCCGAATTCACCGCCGGCTATCCGCTGCTCTTCCTGCTGGTGCTGGGCGTCGTGGCGCGCGCCGCCGTCGGACCGTGCGAGAGCCTGCTCACCATGAGCGGCAACCAGAACATCTGCGCCGCCGTCTATGCCATGACGCTCGCCCTCAACATCGGCCTCAACGTGCTGCTGATCCCGCTCTTCGGCCTCTGGGGCGCGGCGATGGCCACAAGCCTCGCCATGGTCTTCGAGGCCAGCGCGCTCTCCTTCACCGTCTGGCGCAAGCTTGGCATCGTGATGGCGATCTTCGTGCCCGCAAGAAAGGAAGTCGCCTGATGGCCGCTGTCCCGTTGCTTGAAGAGACGAGCGGCGGCCCCGCCGGCGCCATGGTCTCCAATCTTGCCGGCCTGGCGCGCGAGGTCGACCCCGCCCATATCGAGCTCTTCGCCAGCAACAGGCCGGAACGCAAGCTCGCCATCTACCCGGCCTCGGCCGGTTTCGACCTTGTCGAGGAACTCGACTATCTCAGCGCCCGCACGGTCGAGCCCAATGTCTTCTTCAACCCGCGCTTCCTGGCCCCGGCGATGCCCCGGCTGGAGGACCGCGAGGTGCGGCTGGCCGTCATCCGCGACGGCGACGAATACCGCAACCGGTTGCGTCTTCTGGTGCCCTTCTCGGTCGAGCGGCCGGCGATCCCGCTTGGCGTTCCGGTGATGCGCACATGGTCGAGCCCGTTCGGCCCGCTCGGCACGCCGCTGGTCGACCGCGACGATCCGATCGGCGTCATCGAGGATTTCTTCTCGATGCTGTCGCGGCCGCATCTCAAGCTGCCAAAAGTCTTCGTGCTGCCCGACATGCGCCTCGACGGTCCGGTCGCGAGCCTGCTCACCTCCTTTGCCGACAGCCGCGGCCTGACCCTGGTGACCACCGGCAAGCTCGAGCGCCCGGTGCTTGAAAGCGACGCCGACGGCGAGGACTACCTCAAGGCATCGCTGCGCGCGCACCATTACCGCGAATTCCGCCGGCTGAAGCGGCGCCTCGCCGACCTCGGCAAGCTCGAGCACGTCGTTGCGCGCGGGCCGGACGAGATCCGCCATGCCATCGAAAGCTTTCTGACGCTGGAGGCCGCCGGCTGGAAGGGTCGCGAGCGCACCGCCATGGCGATCGACCGCTATCGCGCCGCCTTCGCCCGCGAGGCCGTGCACCGGCTGGCCGAGCAGGATATGTGCCGCATCCATGTCTTGACGCTCGACGGCCGCGCCATCGCCTGCCTGGTTGTCTTCGTCGAGGCCGGCGTCGCCTACACCTGGAAGACGGCCTATGACGAGACGCTCTCCGCCTATTCGCCGGGCACGCTGCTGATGATCGAGGTGACCAAGCAGCATCTCGACGATCCCAACATCGTCATGACCGATTCCTGCGCGGTTCCGGACCATCCTGTGATGAGCCGCCTGTGGAGCGAGCGCAAGCCGATGGGCACGCTGGTGATCGGGCTGACGCCGGATGCCGACCGGCTGGCCCGCCAGGCGGCCTCGCAACTGCACCTCTACCGCGAGACCCGCAACATGGCGCGCCTGCTGCGCAACCGCATGCGGAGCTTCCTGAAAAGGCGCTAGATCGACGGCGGGACACAAGCTATGGGTCCGGGCGGGAACTCGGGCCGGGCCTTCACGAAACCATCCAGATGATCAGAAGCCTTTTGCGTCACACCAGTCTTCGTGCGGCCCTGCTGCTGATTGCGCTCCTGCCTGCTCGAGCTTGGGCCGATACGTGCCCCGAGGGCTGCAGCGAACCGCCGCCGCCCGCCGTCAACATCTACAAACACACCGCTGCCGGTCATCTGAGCCCCGTGACGACCGGGTCGCTGCCGCGCGTCTATGTGCCCAACCGCTCCTCCAACAGCGTCTCGGTGATCGACAGCGTGACGCTCAAGGAAGTCGATCGCTTCAATGTCGGCAGCAAGCCGCAGCACGTCGTGCCATCCTGGGATTTGAAGACGCTGTGGGTTGCCAACAACGGCACCGGCAAAAACGGCAGCCTGACGCCGATCGACCCGATGACGGCCAAGCCCGGCCAGCAGGTCTCGGTCGACGATCCCTACAACCTCTATTTCATGCCGGACGGCAGCGCGGCAATCGTCGTTGACGAGGCATTGCAGCAGCTCGATTTCCGCGACCCGCACACCATGGCGCTGAAATCGAGCCTGCCGACGCCGACCTGCCTTGGCATCAACCATGCCGATTTCTCGGTCGACGGCTCCTATGCGATCTTCACCTGCGAATATGGCGATGGCGGCCTGGCCAAGATCGACCTGAAGAACCAGAAGGTGCTCGGCCATCTCGACCTCTCCAGGATGGGCATGCCGCAGGACATCCGCCTGTCGCCCGACGGCAAGGTCTTTTACGTCGCCGACATGATGAATGACGGCGTGTTCCTGGTCGACGGCGACAGTTTCAAGGAAATCGGCTTCATCCCCACCGGCATCGGCACGCATGGTTTCGTCGTCAGCCGCGACGGAAAGCGGCTCTATGTCTCCAATCGCGGCTCGCACAAGATGGAGCAGGGCAAGGCCAAGGGTCCGGGCAGCGTGACCGTGATCGACTTCGCCACCCGCGCCGTGGTCGCGCAATGGCCGATCCCCGGCGGCGGCAGCCCCGACATGGGCAATGTCAGCGCCGACGGCAAGCAGCTATGGCTCTCCGGCCGCTTCGACAGCGACGTCTATATGATCGACACGACGAGCGGCGCCGTGACGAAAATCCGCGTCGGCCTAGAGCCGCATGGGCTCACCGTATGGCCGCAGCCGGGGCGCTACTCGCAAGGGCATACGGGCAATATGCGGTAGGAGGCTGGACGCCGCTAATAGACTCAACGCAGCCGGCATTGTGTAGTCGACCTGCACGATCCTTTGAACGTCACGCCTGCCATTTTGCAGAGCGTCTGAATGTCCGGGAGCGGAATTGCAGCTTATGATGTGCGCGCCAAATGCCTGCCACGCTCGCGCCGATCGTTCCAAGCCTGAAACGCATACTTCAAAATATCGACACGGACGGCTCGGAGTTCTCCAGCGTATCTATCGCGCAGCCTGCCTGGTTCAGCTCGGATCGTAAATTCCCCTGGCCTTGATGCCGATCAAAGGGGCTCGCGGCCTTGTTCGCTATCAAACCGTGAAGATAGAGAACTCAGCCTCCTCATGTGGCGTGGGCTGGCAAAAGGCATGACCGGGCGGCAGTCCCGGCCCTGACAGAGGCTGCCTGTTCAGCAGGTCACCGACAGGGTGCGTTGCTCTGATCGGTTGGACCGGAAATGGATACGACGGAGGCGCACCGAAGGTGAGCGGAATTTTCGCGACAATTGCGCGGCGCTTCGCCCCGTTTGAGCCGATGGCCGACGCGATGCGCCCTGGCGAGAAGTTTCCCAGTTTTGTCCGGCGCGCCAGCGGCATGCAACAGGTCTATGTCAGCGTGATCGCGACTTCGGTTGCATTGGCCAACTTTCTACCCATCGACCTGCAGAGACGGGTCGTCGATGTGGCAATTGCCGACAAGGACGTTCGGGGGCTGCTGATGCTCGGCGGCCTTTATCTTGGGGCTATACTCCTGCATGCGGGCCTGAAATACGCACTGATCGTCTATCAAGGCTGGGTCGGAGAGAGCGTGGTGAAGACGGCCCGCGACCAACTCGCTCTCGTCGCCACGCAAAGGTCCGCGCGCGAGCACGCAAGGAGTGGTCAGACCGCCGGCATCATCGGCAACGAGATCGACTATGTTGGCGGATTTGTCGGCACCAGCATCTCTGATTGCGTGGTCAACGTCACGCTGATGGTCTCCGTCGCATCTTACATGACCTACATGCAGCCGGTGATCGCTCTGGTCAGCGGCGTGTCACTCCTGCCGCAAATCCTGCTTGCGCTTTACATGCAGAAGGACCTGAACACACTCGTGGAACGGCAGGTCGCGCTGGTCCGAAAGCTTGGCAACCAAGCAGTCAATTCCTTCGCCAGCCACTCGACGAAGCGCCGAGCCGCCTTTCGCACCATACGCACGATCTTCAGCACCCGCATCGAATTCTATTTGTTGAAATTCGGGCTGAAGACGTTGCTGAATATAGCCAACGCGGCGGGGTCCCTGATGGTCCTGATCGTTGGCGGCTATCTTGTGATCCGCGGGCAGACGACGATCGGCACGGTCGTCGCCTTTATTTCGGGCTTCCAACGCTTGTCGGAACCCACAGGGGAACTTCTCGACTTCTATCGCTCCTATTCGCAAGCGAAAGTGCAATTCCGGATGATCGTCCAGTGGGTTGACGGCGATCATCCCGCGCAAACCGGACATTCCGCGCACAGAATAGATCGATGATCTTGCCAGCCTGTTGCCGGAACCGGTGCTCCGCAAGCGCAAGCCGATGGTTGGTGTTGGCGCCCGTGGGTGACGGTCTTGCTTTTGTTAAGCGCCCTGCGCCGGTCGACCCGACGGTAAAATACGTCAACACCTGCATGAAGGTGGTGGTGCCCCTAGCCGGGATCGAACCAGCACTCCTTGCGGAACTCGATTTTGAGTCGAGCGCGTCTACCAATTCCGCCATAGGGGCTCAGGCCGGGCGGCCTGGATGGGCGCGGACTATACGGGCGGATGGGTGTTCGTCAACTGGCCTGTTGCGGATTTGCCCGCGCAACCGGCGGCATCGCCCACCCTTCGGCCTCGTGGCGACGCAGACATTGTGCGGCGCGGAAAATCTTTCTAGACAGGCGAAGCATTGAGCGCCTCGCATCCGGAAGCTGGATGCGGCGCTTTGGGTCCTTGTCTTCCTGCCTGCCGTTGCCCAAAACCGCCAAGCGTCCCGGGTGACTTTGATCAGAGCAATTCCAGGAAAAGCGCGCTGCGGTTTTCCGTCGGGAATTGCGTCGACTGCATTAGGAGAGCCGATGCTTCGCGGACTTTACGACTGGACCCTGTCGCTGGCGGCGCGCAAATCCGCCGAATGGTGGCTGGCCTTCATCGCCTTCGTCGAAAGCTCCGTGTTCTTCATACCGGCCGACGTGCTGTTCCTGCCCATGGCGTTGGCGCGGCCCGACCGCGCCTATCGCTATGCGCTGACCGCCACTGTTGCCTCCGTGCTGGGCGGCATTGCCGGCTGGCTGATCGGCTACTATGCCTACGACACGATAGCGCGGCCGATCCTGGAGCATTTCGGCGGCCTCGACACCTTCGAGAGGTGGCAGTCCTCCGGCACCGGGCTGATGCTCGTGCTGCTCGTCACATCCGGCGCTGCGCACCTGCCGCCGATCAAGGTGGTCACCATTCTGGCCGGCGCGCTTCACGTCAACATTCTTGTCTTCGTCGTCTCGGCCATCGTGGCGCGCGGCGCGCGTTTCCTGCTGCTGGCCTGGCTGTTGCGCCGCTATGGTGAATCGATCCGGGAGTTCATCGAAAAGCGCTTGGGATTGATCGTCGGCGCCGGCGCGGCTGCCCTGATTTTGCTCTATATCCTCGTCAGATACGCCCACGGATAGCGACGCAACAAACGGATCCGATTAGATGACAGCGACCATGAATGCCGACACCGGACGCCAGCGCACGCGCGCGGCGCTTTTTCTCGCCGTCGCCATGGCCGCGACCGTCGGCTCGGCGCTGGCTTTCCAATATATCGGCGGCTACATCCCCTGCCATCTCTGCCTCGAGCAGCGCACGCCCTATTATGTCGGCGCGCCGCTGATGCTGCTGGCGGTAATCGCCTCGATGCTTCATGCGCCGGCCTGGGCTACGCGCGGCCTGCTGGGGATCGGCGGCTTGCTGATGCTCTACGGCCTCTATCTCGGCGTCTACCACTCCGGCGTCGAATGGCATTGGTGGGCCGGCCCGACCGACTGCACGGCGGGCGCCGGCCCGGTCGACACCGGCGGCAAGGGCGTGCTCGACGCGCTCGACAAATTCGTGCCGCCCTCCTGCGACAAGGCGGCGCTCCGCATCCTCGGTCTCTCGCTCGCCGGCTGGAACGCTATCGCCCG
>NZ_RZSB01000351.1:0-6089 GCF_004023285.1 Mesorhizobium sp. M2A.F.Ca.ET.067.02.1.1 | reverse complement strand
ACCATTTCAGTGCTGTTCCAGTCGCGTACTTTCGGGCCAAAGCCGTTCTCATCGACTGAGCGCATGGTGAGCATGACATGGGCATGCGGTTTAGGGCTTCCGTCCTCCGCCCTGTCCCAATGCACGTTAAGATCGGCGACCATGCCCCGGCTGACAAACTCGGCCTGCACGAAGTCCCGTGCCAATTCGATGCCTTGCGCCAGGCTCAGCTCGCGTGGCAGAGCAAATTCCACCTCGCGGGCCAGTTGGGTATCCTTGCGCACCTCGAACGCCTCGACGTCGTTCCAGAGCCGTTCGCGGTCGCTCCAGGCTTCCGGCGCATTCTCCGGCAGCAGGACCTCGGAATGGACGACGCCACGCTTGGCCGAGAAGTCATGAGTGCGTTCGATGCGCTGGTCGCGCAGCCGAGACGCCGAGCGGTAGGCTGCAGACGCAACCGCGCTGCTGCCTGCCTTGCGGCCAATGACCTTGACGTGAAGATGATAAGATTGCCATCGCGACCAAATCATTTGCACGCCAAAGCGCACGTCGGCACGACGTATAAGCGCGCCCTCCCTCGAAAAATTCTCGGGATGGACCAGCCCGTCCCGGGCTGTCTCGGCAACCCTGAAGCCTTCCGGCGAACGCTCCCCTATCATTGTCGGATCGACAATCAATGGAGACAGCCATGCGCAAACAACGAGACTTCGACGCCGAACTTCACGCCCTGGAAGAAAAAGCGCGAGAGCTCAAAACGCGAAAGGTGCAGCAGCTCGGCGAATTGGTCATTGCCACCGGCGCCGATCAACTCAGCACCGACGAACTGGCCGGCGCCCTGGTCGCAATCGCCGAGACGAAGGACGCCGCAAAACGCGAGGCATGGGCCAAGCGTGGGGTGATGTTTTTCGAGAGCAGGCCCCGGCGAGCTGTGCCGGCATCTCAGCGCAACCTGCGTAGCGCTCCTGGCAGGTCGACCGCCGCAAACGCACCCGACATCTGATTGAATTCGGCGGTCTCGTCGTCAAGGCCGGCATCGTCGATCTGACCGCTGATGATCGCGCCACCATTTTCGGCGCGCTGCTTTGGATCGCCGCCAAGCTCCAAAGCCATGAGGGCGAGCATGCCCGGGAACTGTGGGCCGCGAAGGGGAAACAGGCGTTCGCTGCGGAACGGCATGAAGAGCAAAAGGGCCAATGACGCACCGAAGATTGGCGAGCGCCGGATCCCACCCGGTCAAAAACCGCTTCAATGTGAAAGGGATGTTTCACATTCATCTCGGGTTCGTCGGTGACTCAGTGTTGCTGACCGGAAACCCGGTCACGACCAACCTAAGTTGAAGGCATCGCACTAGCGGTTCCGGCAGTCAGGTATCCCCGGATGGTTTGTGAACCAGCAGGTTGCAATCGTCCGCAATGGGTCAATAGGCTATTGAGATATGGGCACGGTCACTCTTCTCTGAACGCCCTGTCGATCTGATCCGCCAGCGGCTTGACCAGATAGGACAGCATCGTGCGGTTGCCCGTCGAGAAGAACGCCTCGACAGGCATGCCGGGCGCCAGCGCCAGACCTTTGAGCTTTTTCAGCTCCGGGCGCGGAATGCCGACGCGGACGGTGTAGAAGCCCGCGCCGCTGCGCTCGTCGAGGCTGAGGTCGGCGGATATCTCTTTGACATTGCCGTTCAGCTCCGGCGTGACACGCTGGTTGAACGCCGAGAACTTCAGTCCCGCTTCCTGGCCTGTCTTCAGCTGGTCGATATCCTGCGGCGCCACGCGCGCCTCCACGGTCAGCTCATCCGCCACCGGCACGATCAGCATGACGACTTCGCCGGGGGTGATGACACCGCCGACGGTATGGACCGCAAGCTGATGCACCACCCCGTCCTGCGGGCTGCGGATGTCGATGCGCTTCAATTGATCCTCAGCCGGCACCTTGCGCTCGACGAACTCGGATATCTTGCTCTGGACGTCGCGCAGTTCGGTCGCGACCTCCTTGCGCAGATCCTGGTCGACCTGGATGATCTGCAGGCGCGTCTCCGCGATGCGGCCCTTCGCCTGAGCGATCGAGGCGGTGAGCTGGCCGTGCTCGCCGTCGAGACGGACGGCGTCGCGTTCGAGCGCGGTCAGGCGATCGATCGACACCAGCTTCTGCTGCCAGAGCTTGCGGATGCTTTCGAGCTCGGTGCCGATCAGCTCGATCTCGTGGCTCTTGGCGACGCGCTGCTCGCTCAAGCCGGAGCTCTCCTCGGCCAGTTGGGCGATGCGCTCCTCGAGCTGCGCCTTCTGGCCGGCGCGCGACTGCCGGCGGAATTCGAACAGGGACTGCTCTCCGGCCATGGCGCGGGCGACGGTCGGATCGTCCTGTCGAGAGGTCAGCGATTGAGGAAACGCAATCGCCTCCTGGCCTCGAATTCGTCGAGGCCTTTGGTGACGATCGCCAGATTGGCCCGCGTCACGCTCTCGTCGAGGCGCAACAGGACGTCGCCCGACTTCACCGCATCGCCTTCGCGCACGAGGATCTGGCCGATAACGCCGCCGGTCGGGTGCTGCACCTTCTTGACACTGGAATCGACGACCAGCCTGCCGGAAGCGATCACCGCGCCGGACAGTTCGGTGACGGCGGCAAGGCCGCCGCCGCCGACAAGAAGGATGCAGGCGGCGACGCCGCCGATCAGATAGCGGCGAATGGCCTTTTCGACCGGAGCAGCTTCGTCGGCCATCAGGATGCGGTCTCCTCGGCCCCGGCAACCACCTTCAACGGCGCCGCCCCCGGACGGGTAACCTTGTTCAGAACCTCGTTCTTCGGCCCGAAGGCCTGCACGCGGCCATTGGCCATGACCAGCACCAGATCGAGGCTGGCCAGCGCGCTGGGACGATGCGCCACGACGACCGCGATGCCGCCGCGGGCGCGCACGCCCTGGATCGCCTCCGTCAGCGCCGCCTCGCCCTCGGCATCGAGATTGGAATTCGACTCATCGAGGATGACCAGGAAGGGATCGCCGTAGAGCGCGCGGGCCAGTGCCACCCGCTGCCTCTGGCCCGCCGAAAGCGCCGAGCCGGCTTCGCCGATCCGCGTCTCATAGCCTTCCGGCAAACGGACGACCAGATCGTGCACGCCGGCGGCGAAGGCGAACCTTTCAATTGTGTTCCTGAGGGGGCGGACGCTCATCGCGAACACAATCGACGCGCCGCGTCAGTCGGACCCACGTCGCCGCGCAACTTCTTCTAGAGTAGCATGGTTGCTTAATGCCAAGCTTCTAGACACCAAGGATTGCCACCGAACTTGGCGAGGGCACTGTGGAATCCGTCCCACGTTCGGGACGGCTTGCCAAGCGGGACTCTCTATCTACCCCGGCTCCTCGCTCTCACTGCCGATAAGCACTCGCAATTCGGGCTGTGCTCGACCCAGAAAGTTCGAAAAGCTTCCAAGAACCCCAGTCGATCGTGAAATGTAGAATTATCTAGCGGCCGCTTTGCGGCCGTCAGGGATGCTCTGCTTTCATTAGAACCCTGACAGAAGCCGATCTTCGGACCGGCGAGCGGTCAACATCGCACGCGGACTCTAGCAGCATGATCTACTTCTGCCGGAACGCCGTGTGCAAAGACGTCGTCAGTGGCCCCTTCTGGCTATTTACAGCTGTGTCCCGTGTCGGCCGGTTAGTCTAGGCACCTAATCCGGGAGCCAAAGGTCGCGACCTATGTCGCCGTTCTGTCTCCGCGAGCTCATCAGAGGCTTCCTCGACACCGCGTGCAGCAGCCCGTTCGAGCCAAATGCGAGCAGCAGCCGGGTCTTGATCGCCGGCAATGCCCCTGGAGAGATAGCGGCCAAGCATGAGTTGGGCATGTCCGTGGCCCCTTTCGGCGGCGGCTGCAAACCACTTCTGCGCCGCTTTGTAGTCGAGCGACACGCCCTGCCCGGTCTCATACAATGCGCCGATCGCGAACATCGCCCCGGCATGGCCTGCGGCGGCGGCTTGCTTGAAGAGATGTGCCGCGGCTATCAAAGAGCGTTCTCCGCCGCGGCCGTTGTAGAGCATTTCGGCAAGAGCCACCTGCGCATCGACGATGCCTGCCCCGGCCGCCCGCTCAAACCAGAGGCGGGCCTCCCTCTGGTCGGCCGCCATGCCCCGACCATCCTGGAGCATGCGGGCATACATGTATTGCGCCTCGGCCACGCCCTCGGCCGCGCGGGCTATCCAATGCGCTGCGCGCTCTTGATCCTTGCGCACACCAAGCCCGTTGGCGAAGCAGAGACCGAGATTGAACGCAGCGACCAGGTCGCCCGATGACGCACTTGCCCCGAACCATCCAGCTACGCTGATTTCATCATCTGGTTCGCCCCCACCGTCAAGAACCAGGTTTGCGAGATCAACCTGGGATTCACGATTGCCGCTGGCGGCGGCGGCACGCAGCAAGCGTGCACCTTCCTCGGCGTCCTTAGCCACGCCATTGCCCGACAGATAGAGCGATGCCAAGGCCCGGGCGGCCGGTTGGTGGCCCGCATCCGCGGCCCGCCGGTACCACGTCGCGGCCTCGGCATAGTCCCGCTGGGGGTTGCCGGCATAGAGTTCGCCGACGCGATAAGCGGCATCGACATTTCCCGTCAGCGCGGCGCGGCGCATCCAGGCTTCCCCAGCGACGGCATCCTGATCCACCAGGCTACCCTCGATCAGGGCTAGCGCGAGCCGGAATTGAGCGGATGCGTGCCCATTCTCTGCGGCCTCTCGATAGAGTCTCTGAGCCGCTTCCAGATCGACGGGCACGCCCACTCCGTGCTCGCTGAGGATGGCAAGCAGATAGAGCGCAGTCGGCAGGCCGGCATCCGCGGCGCGCCGGACCTCGGCGGCAATCCTGGCTCGCTGCTCCGGTTGCCGCAGCCGGGCCAAGGAAAGGGCAAAGCCGAGGCATCCTTCAGGACAGCCGGCCGCCGCGGACTTCTCGTACCAGCCATGCGCTGCATCGAGATCGCGCATCGCCTTGGGCCCTTTGCTCAGGATGTAGCCAATTAGTGCCTGCCCTGTTGCAGAGCCCGCCTCAGAGGCCTTCCGCGCGAGTTCGAGCGCTGCCGTGAAGTCCGGCTCTCGCGAGGAATCCCGTTCGAACAAGCCTTCGGAACCTGATTCCTTGCCTGCAAGCCCTGCTATGCACAGCGCGGCAAGCAGCGCCTGCGCATCGGGACTGCCGCGATTGGCCGCTCGCCGCAGCCAACGCGCCCCTTCCGAGTGGCTCGGCGGGACGCCGGTGCCCTCCAAGTAGCAACGGCCGACCCGATATTGTGCCTCCACAATGCCGGCGCCTGCCGCGATAGCCATCAGCGCAAATGCCTCCGCAAGCCTGCCGCTGTCGGAAAGCTGGATCGCCCGGCGAAGCGCCAGCGCGGGACGGAAGCGTCCAGTCAGGCGGTCGAGGATAGCCATCCTAGGGCTCCCGCATCGCTTCCTGTCCAATCGGCAGCATGGCGCCAAGCATGTATTTCAGCACGGTACGCCGGCCGACCTTGACATCGGCGGTGACAGGCATGCCGGGGCTGATCGCGAAACCAGCTGGCAGGCTGTGGAGGGCGACATCGTCGATCGAGATCTGCGTGCGATAGAATTGATCGGTATCCGCCGGAAGCATGGCCAGCGAGCTGTTTGGATCGCGTGCCTGCTCCCTGGCCGAGAATGAATCCGGGCTGACTGTGCGAACAGTGCCGTGAGCCAGGCCATATTGCGAATAGGGGAAGGTATCGAATTTGATGGCCACGGGATCGCCGACATGGACGAAGCCGCTGCTGCGTCCGACGATGTTGGTCTCGACCTCAAGCACCGCATCGGCGGGAACCAGCGTGATCAAGCGCTCGCCGGACTGCAGGACCGCGCCGACGGAAACCTTGGCCACCGATTGAACCGTGGCGTCGGCCTCGCTTTTCAACTCCACCAACTGCTTGCGCAGCTTCGCCTTGTTGAAAAGCTCGCGGGCATCCGACATGCGCGAGTGGGCTTCCGACAGGCTCTGCGAGACGTCGGCACGCCAGCTTTGAATGTAGCCGTTGCGCTCTGCATCGACCGCTGCCTGCTGGCGCTTGGCGGCCTCGGTCGTCTGCACGGCGTTGGCGAGCGATCGTGACATCTC
>NZ_RZSB01000350.1:0-6101 GCF_004023285.1 Mesorhizobium sp. M2A.F.Ca.ET.067.02.1.1 | reverse complement strand
TGGTAGCCCAGGCTGGAGAGGATCGAGATGGCGACCGAGCCGACGCCGCCGGCCGCGCCCGTCACCACCACCGGACCGCGATCCGGCACGATGCCGTGACGCTCCAGCGCCATGACGGAGAGCATGGCCGTGTAGCCAGCCGTGCCGACGGCCATCGCACCGTGCGCGCTCATGCCCTCGGGCAGCGGCACCAGCCAGTCGCCCTTGACGCGGGCCCGGCCGGCATAGGCGCCGTAATGCGTCTCGCCGACGCCCCAGCCGTTCAAGATTACCTTGTCGCCCTTGCGCCAATCGGCATGGGAAGAGTCGATCACGGTGCCGGCGAAATCGATGCCCGGAACCAGCGGCCAGCGGCGCACGACCGGCGCCTTGCCGGTGATGGCGAGCCCGTCCTTGTAGTTGACCGTCGTCGCCTCGACTGCGACGGTGACATCGCCCTCCATCAGGTCGGCCTCGGTGAGGTCGACGACCTCGACCGACTGCTTCTTTTCGGCATCGCGCGAAACGAGGATGGCTTTGAAGGTGTCGGACACTTTTTTCTCCTCTGGTTCCGGCGATGGAGCTGACTGTGGGGCGGCAGCCGCGCGCCGTCAATCTTGCGAAGGTTTAGGCTCGCGCCCCCAGCCGATCAGCTCGTCGAAGACCACAAGCGCCGCGCCGACCGAAATGAAGGCGTCGGCGAGATTGAACACAGCGAAGGACCAGACCGGCGTATGGAGCAGGATGTAGTCGATGACGTGGCCGAAAATAGCGCGATCGATGAGGTTGCCGAGCGCGCCGCCGATGATGAGCGCAAAGCCGATGCGGGCGACGACATGGCCGGCCGGGGTGCGCGTGGCGAGATAGAGCACGAAGGCGACGACCAGCACGGCGATCAGCACAAGGCCGGTATCGCCGAAGGACTGGAACATCGAGAAGGCGATGCCGGTGTTGTAGGTGCGGAACAGCGCCAGAAAGGGCAGGAGATCGACCTTTTCTTGAAAGGCGAGACCGTTCTCGACCAGCTGCTTGATCCACTGGTCGAGCGCAATGGCGATGATGACCAGCAGGGCATAAGGGGACCAGGATTTCACTTATCAGTCCTCATGGGCAGTCCTCATCGCGTCTCGATCGTGTCGAGCTTCAAGGCGCCACGCCTTATCTCGAACAGCATCACGCCGGTGGCGACCGCCAGATTGAGGGAATCGGCGCGGCCGGCCTGGGGGATCCGGAGCAGCCGGTCGCAGCTCTCGGCGAGGCTGTCGGGCAGCCCCTGCTGCTCGTTGCCCATCAGCAGCAGAACCGGCCCTCTGGAAAAATCGACGGACCGATAGTCGACGGCGCCCTTGAGGTGCGTTCCAACGACCAGTCCCGAAAAATCGCGCCGCCAGGCGAGGAAAGCCTGCTTGGTTGCTCTCGCGACCGGCACGGCGAAGATCGAGCCCATGGTGGCGCGCACCGTCTCCAGCGAGAAGGGATCTGTGGTGTCGCCGACCAGAATGACGCCCTTGGCGCCGACGGCGTCGATCGTGCGGATCACGGTGCCGAGATTGCCCGGGTCGCGGACCCGGTCAAGCGCTACCCAGACGTCGCCGTCCCTGGCGCGGATGTCCTTCAACGGCACGGTCTGCTGGGCGAAGACGCCGACCACCATTTGCGGGTTTTCGCGCCGGGTGATGGCGGCCAGCACCTTTTCGGAGACCTCCAGCACTGTGCCGCCGGCGGCGATGGTCCGCGCGGCGACCTTTTCGACGGCGGCGTTGCCGCGTCCGGCCTTGGCGAAGACCAGAGTCTTTATCGACCAGCCGAGGTCGAGGGCATCGATGACCAGCTTCAGGCCCTCGGCCATGAAGGCGTTCTGCTGGTCGCGAAATTTCTTCAGCGCCAGCGCCTTGATGTCCTTGACCAGAGGATTGGCAAGGCTGGTGACTTCCTTGACCTGCCCGACAGGGCGAGCGCCGTCATGTGCGTTCATTTCAAGCCACCCAGCGCGAGAACAGCGAGGTCGACAGCGCGCGGCCGGCGGATTTCTCGCGAATGATCAATTCGCCGGATTCGACCGTGCCGCCCATGCCGGCGAAGGTATCGCGCATCAGCGCATGGATGGCGAAGAAGGAGGCGCGGATCGAATAGGCGGTGAGGACGACGGCCAGCGGCTTCGGCGTCAGGATCGAGCGGCAGAGGTCGGTGAGGCCCGGCAGGTCCTCGAACAATTGCCAGACCTCGCCCTTGGGACCGCGGCCATAGGCCGGCGGGTCGAACAGCACGATGTCGTAGCGGCTGCCGCGGCGTTCCTCGCGCTCGGCGAATTTCACCGCGTCCTCGACGATCCAGCGGATCGGCTTGTCGCCAAGTCCGGCCATTTCCTGGTTCTCGCGCGCCCAGCCGATCGCCTTCTTCGAGGCATCGACATGGGTGATCTCGGCGCCCGCGCGGGCCGCCACCAGCGAGGCCAAGCCGGTATAGCCGAAGAGGTTCAGTACCTTGACAGGGCGCTTCGCCGCCGCGATCAGCCCCGCCATGTGGTCCCAATGCGAAGCCTGTTCCGGAAAGACGCCGACATGGCGAAACGAGGTGAAGCGGCCGAGATAGTCGATGCCGTCATGCTTCATCGGCCAGGTCTCGCCGAGCGGCGCCTTCGGGAAGCGCCAGCGGCCGATGCCTTCCTCGTCGGTGTCGCCGGTGAAGACGGCGTCGGCGCGCTCCCATTCCTTCGCCGGAAGGGCGCGCTGCCAGATCGCCTGGCCCTCGGGGCGCACGATGCGGTAGGGACCGTATTGCTCGAGCTTTTCGCCCGCGCCGCTGTCCAGCAGCGCGTAGTCGGCGTTGGGCGCGACTTCAAGGATCAGCGGCAGGCGCTCGGCGGGCAAGGAGCCCTCGCGACGCGCAAGCACGCGCGGCGCCGGTTTGGCGTCCTGCCTGTGTTCCGGCCTCGCTTCGCGCCGTTCGTCTGGACGCGGTTGGACACTGCTGGCTTTTACGGGCTGACGCAGGCGGTTGTCGCGGTTTCGATCGCGAAAGGATTTCAAGAACGGTCTCCGGAACGGCAGGCCGCTTTTGACATAGGGATTCGGGCCGCGCAACAAAATGGTCCCGCATCTATGATGCACCCAGCTCTGGAGACACGCAAACCGACCATGTCCCGTTCTGAACGCCTGCTCGACCTTATCCAGATCCTGCGCCGCCACCGCCGGCCGGTGAGCGGCCGCACGCTTGCGGACGAGATGGGTGTGTCGATCCGCACGCTCTATCGCGATATCGTGTCGCTGCAGGGGCAGGGCGCGCCGATCGAAGGCGAGGCGGGGCTTGGCTATGTGCTGAAGCCAGGCTTCATGCTGCCGCCGCTGATGTTCTCAGACGAGGAGATCGAGGCCATCGTGCTCGGCTCGCGCTGGGTGGCAAAGCAGCCGGACAAAAAGCTGGCCGCCGCCGCGACCGATGCGCTGGCCAAGATCGCGGCGGTGCTGCCGGATGATCTGCGCGAGGACCTCGATGCCACGACGCTGCTTGTCGGGCCGCGCTCGGACAATCTCGAAGCGATCGACCTCGGCGTTGTGCGGCAGGCGATCCGCGAGGAACGCAAGCTGGGCTTCCTCTATCGCGACGCCGAGGGTGCGGCCTCCGAGCGGCTGGTCTGGCCCTTCGCGCTCGCTTTCTTCGACAAGGTGCGGGTGATGGCGGCGTGGTGCGAAACGCGCCAGGATTTCCGTCATTTCCGCGCCGACCGGATGTCCGACCTGACTCCGACCGGCGTCCGTTACCCACGCCGCCGCCAGGCGATGCTGAAGGAGTGGCGGGCGACGCTGGACGCGCCCCGCTCAAACGCCAGGAAGGGCGATTCCGCCTGATCGCTGCTGCCAGAATCTGACAGTAGGTCCGCATATGGTCCCCAAGGTTCAGATGCTTTGGAGATCAGACATGACCACGCCGAATTTCGTCATCCTCTATGTCGACAGCCCCGAAAAGAGCAGTGCGTTCTACGCTTCGCTGCTCGGGCGCGAGCCGGTCGAGTCCTCGCCGACCTTCGTCATGTTCGTGCTCGACCAGGGCTTCAAGCTCGGCCTCTGGTCGCGCCATACCGTGGAACCGGCGGCCGCGGCGGCGGGCGGTGGCGGCGAGCTTGTGATCGGGGTGGCGGATGCGAGCGCCGTCGATGCAACCCATGCCGATTGGGTCGATCTCGGCCTGAAGGTCCTGCAGGCCCCAACCGATCTCGATTTCGGCCGCACCTTCGTTGCGCTCGATCCCGACAATCATCGCCTGCGCGTGTACTGGCCTTTCGCAGGAGCGCAGGGATGAGCGCCTTCTGGGTTGCGGTGGCGTCGGCCGAGCATGTGCGGATCGGCCGCAAGGACGGCTTCATGCAGGTCAACCACGGCAAGGCAGCACCGCTGCGCCGCATCAAGCCGGGCGACGGCATCGCCTACTACTCGCCGAGCACCGTGCTCGGCGAGAAGGACGGGCTGCAATCCTTCACGGCCATCGGCACGGTCCGGCAAGGAGAGGTTTATGAGGGTGTCATGGGCGGCGGTTTCACGCCGACGCGGCGCGACGTCCACTGGCGTGAGGCCATGCAAGCGCCGATCAAGCCGCTGCTGGCCAAGTTGGACTTCACCGCCGGCAAGCCCAACTGGGGCTACCAGCTTCGCTTCGGCCTATTCGAGATCAGCGAAGACGATTTCCAGCTGATCGGTGAGGCGATGGGAGCCAGGCTGGAGAGCGCTGCTATTTGAGCGCCTCGTAGACGGCGATGCCGGCGGCGAGGTCTTCAAGGGCCGCGCCAACCGACTTGAACAGCGTGATCTCGCTGTCGGTTTGCCGGCCCTGTTTCTCGCCGCGCGCGAGCTCATGCAGATCGGCGATGATCGCTTCCGGTTTCAGCAGGCCCGAGGTCAGAGGCTGGACGATGTCGCCGGCCTCCTTGGTGGCGCCGCCGCGGGTGTCGACATAGACGCGGGCGCGCTTGATCGCATCGTCATCAGCCTCGCGCATGTCGGGCGTGAAGCCGCCGACGAGGTCGACATGGGCGCCCGGCTTGAGCAGCGCGCCCTTGACCAGCGGCGTGTTGGAGATGGTCGCGGAGGCGATGATGTCGGCCTCGGCAAGCTCCGCGTCGAGATCGCCGGCGGCATTGGCCGGAAAGCCTTCGGCGCGCAAGGCGGCCGCCACCTTTTCGGCATTGGCCGGCGTGCGGTTCCAGATGCGGATGGAGGTGATCGGCCTGACCGCCGAATGCGCCTTGGCAAGGAATGGCGACAGCGCGCCGGCGCCGATCACCAGAAGCCGCGAGGCGTCCTTGCGGGCGAGATAGGAAGCGGCGAGCGCGGAGGCGCAGGTCGTGCGCCACTGCGTCAGCCGCTGCCCGTCGATCATCGCCTGCGGCTCGCCGGTGACGCCGTCGAGCAAAAGATAGAGGCCCATCACCGCCGGCTTGCCTTTTGCGTTGTTGTCCGGCGACACGGTGACAATCTTGACGCCGATATGACCTCCCGCCGAGGTGCCTGCGGCGTTGAAGTCGGTCCAGGCCGGCATCAAAAGCAGGGTCGAGGCCGCGCCGTCCGGCCGCTCCACGCCATGATGGTGACGAACCGGCTGCACGGCGCCCTCGCGAAAGGCGGTGCGCAATGTCTCGACCAGGCCGGGAAAGGTCAGCGCGCGATCGACCTCGGCGGCCGAAATGGTCAGCATCGAAGGCTCCGGATTCCTTTAATTGGTCGGCTTGGGCAGCGCCGGTCCATTCGGCGCGGCCGGCGCGCGGCTCACCGCCTGGCGCAGGTTTTCAGCCTCCAGGCCGCGCTGGCGCGCGAGCTTGCGGTAGCGGCCCTGCTTCACCCAGGTCGCCATGCTGCCGACGACCATGCCGATGGCCAGGGCCAGGAACAGGAAGATGAAAAGCGGCAGGTTCAGCGTCAGCGCGGGATTGCCGGGATGGAACGGATCGAGCGTGAAGGCGACGGCGCCGCGATTGGCAACGGCGAGCGCGATCAGGATGATGGCCAGCGGCACGAAGACCACGACGAGGATGAAGCGATTGAACATCAGATCTCCGTATAGAGAAGCTTCCTAAGCGCGCATGTCTTTGTCCCGAAACCGGCCTTCCCTTTCGGGAGACATGCTTTAAG
>NZ_RZSB01000034.1:0-20158 GCF_004023285.1 Mesorhizobium sp. M2A.F.Ca.ET.067.02.1.1 | reverse complement strand
CAAAAAGACAATGCCGCATGACACGCCCCTTATCGCCACCATCGTCGCCGGTCTGGGGCTGGCATTCGTCTTCGGGGCTTTGGCCAACCGTTTCCGCATCCCGCCGCTTGTCGGTTACCTCGTCGCCGGCGTCCTGGTCGGGCCGAACACGCCGGGCTTCGTCGCCGACGCCAGCCTTGCCAACGAGCTCGCTGAAATCGGCGTCATCCTTTTGATGTTCGGCGTCGGCCTGCATTTTTCGCTGAAGGACCTTCTGTCCGTCCGCGCCATCGCGGTGCCGGGCGCGATCGTGCAGATCGGCTTCGCGACCCTGCTTGGCGTCGGGCTTGCCTGGCTGCTCGGCTGGCCGCTGGGCGCCGGCCTGGTCTTCGGACTGGCGCTTTCGGTCGCCTCGACCGTGGTGCTTTTGCGCGCTCTGCAGGAACAGCGGCTGATCGAGACCGAACGCGGCCGCATCGCGGTCGGCTGGCTGATCGTCGAAGATCTCGCCATGGTGCTGGCGCTGGTGCTATTGCCCGCGCTAGCCGGCGTGCTCGGCGGCCAGCCGCAGGTCGATGATCATACGAGCCTGCTCTCGCTGCCCGCCAGCTACGGCATATGGGGCGTTGTCGGCATCACGCTGGCCAAGGTCGCAGCCTTCGTCGTCGTCATGCTGGTCGTCGGGCGCCGGGTCATTCCCTGGATCCTGCATTATGTCGCCCACACTGGCTCGCGGGAACTGTTCCGGCTGTCGGTGCTGGCTATCGCGCTCGGCGTCGCCTTCGGCGCGGCGAAGCTGTTCGGCGTCTCGCTGGCGCTCGGCGCTTTCTTCGCCGGCATGATCATGAGCGAGTCCGAGCTCAGCCACCGCGCGGCGGAAGAATCATTGCCGCTGCGCGACGCCTTCTCGGTGCTGTTCTTCGTCTCGGTCGGCATGCTGTTCGACCCGCTCAGCCTGATCAGCAACGGCCTGCCGATCCTCGCCACCTTGGCCATCATCGTCGTCGGCAAGTCGCTCGCCGCCTTCGTCATCGTCATCGCCTTCCGCTATCCGATCGCCACCGCGCTGATGATTTCGGCGAGCCTTGCCCAGATCGGCGAGTTCTCCTTCATCCTGGCCGAGCTGGGCGTCGGCCTGAAACTGCTGCCCGAGCAGGGCCGCGACTTGATCCTGGCCGGCGCGATCCTCTCGATCCTGCTCAATCCGCTGATGTTCCTCCTTGTCGACTGGATGAAGCCGTGGCTGGAAAAGCGCGCCGGCAAGACGGCACCTGTCGAACAGCAAAGGCCGATCGGCCCGGCCACCGAGCCCGGCCAGGTTGCTTCGGTCCAGGCAACGCCGGGAAAGGAAGACGGCCCGCCGCCCAAGACCGCGCTTGCCGGCCATTCCATCCTGATCGGTTACGGCCGCGTCGGCAGCCTCGTCGGCGTAGCGCTGAAGGAAGCCGCCCTGCCCTTCCTGGTGATCGAGGATGCCGACAAGACGCTGGCCAAGCTGCGTGACGACGGCATCGAGACGGTGGCCGGCAATGCCGCCAATGCGGATGTCTTCGCGGCCGCCAATCCGGAAGGCGCGAAGCGGCTGATCCTCGCCATCCCCAATGCCTTCGAGTCCGGCCAGATCGTGCTTCGAGCCCGCGCCGCCAATCCTGCGAGCAATATCATCGCCCGCGCGCACTCCGACGCCGAGGTCGAGCATCTGAAAAGCCTCGGCGCCGACACGGTGATCATGGGCGAGCGCCAGATCGCGCGCGGCATCCTCGAGGTGGTAACCGGCAAAAACACCGGTGCGTCCGGGCCCGCCATGGCGATCAATCCGCAGCCCGCTTGATGCCTTTCAGGCGTTGAACGCGGAACCGCCATTCTGCGCGATATCGCTGAGATATTTCGCCGGCGGCTTGCCCAGCGCCTTCTTGAACATGGTGATGAAGGCGGTGACGGATTCATAGCCGAGATCGCCCGACACCCGCTGCACGCTGGCGCCGGCGGACAGTTCCCTGAGCGCCACGATCAGGTGCAACTGCTGGCGCCAGCGGCCGAAACTCAGGCCCGTCTCCTTGACGACGAGGCGCGCCAGGCTGCTTTCGCTGAGCGCCACCCGGTTGGCCCATTCCGCCAGCGTGCTGCGATCTGCAGGGTTGTCGGCCAATGCTTCCGCGATCCGGCGCAGCCGCGGCTCGGCCGAGATCGGCAAATGCAATTGCTGCACCGGCATGAGCGGCAGCTCGGCGAGCAGGACCTTTCCCAGGAAGTCGCAGCGCGGGTCGTCCGGCGCGCATTCCGACAGCTCGATGATCACTTCGCGCAGCAGCGGCGAGATCGAAAGCGTGCAGCACCGATCCGGCAGGTCGGCGGCGCCTGGCTCGATATAGACGAAGAAAATCCGCGCATTCGCCGTCGCGATGTTGCTGTGTTCTATGCGGCTCGGCACCCACACGCCGCAATGCGGCGGCACCATCCAGAGCCCGGTCGGAACCCGACAGGTGACGGCGCCGCCGAGCGCGAAGACGAGCTGCCCCTTGCGATGCCAATGCGCGCGCACCTCGGCCCTGGTCTCGGTGACATCGACGCCAACGGCGATCGCCGGCACGGCCACGTCGTCGACATCGAAATCCAGCCAGGGCCAGCGGAGTGGCTGTCTCATGATTGAATGTTTTTAGCGATCATTTGGCTTTACCTCTAGATTCTCCAGTCACGAAAGTCGATAGGTTCGCGACGATATCCTCGCAATCGATCGCGTCTCAGACGTCAATTCAAAGGTGGGCCATGCTCGCTCTCGCCATTTCTTCCGACAGCCCCAGCCGGCTGAACCTCACCGAGGCCGACGAGCCAAACTGCAATGCGAACGAAGCATTGGTCGCAATTCATGCAACATCATTGAATCGTGGCGAGCTGCGCCTGCTCGCCATCCGCCCCGACGGCTGGATCCCCGGCCAGGATATCGTCGGCATCGTGGAACGCGCGGCGGCCGACGGCTCAGGCCCGGCCGCGGGCACGCGCGTCGCGGCCTTGGTCGACCAGGCCGGCTGGGCCGAACACGTCGCTGTTCCGACCGACCGCCTCGCCGTCATACCTGACGGGGTCGGCTTCGCCTCGGCCGCCACGCTTCCGGTCGCGGGCACGACGGCGCTGAGGACTTTGCGCCATGGTGGCGATCTCGCCGGCCAGCGGATCCTGATCACCGGCGCAAGCGGCGCTGTCGGCCGTTTCCAGATCCAGATCGCCCGCGAGCAAGGCGCTTCCGTGGCGGCGATCGCCTCAACCCGGCATCACGATGACCTTCGCAATCTGGGCGCCGGGCAGGTCGTCGAGTCGATCGAACTGGCCGAGGGGCCGTTTTCGCTGATCACCGAGTCGGTCGGCGGCAAGAGCCTCGCCGCCGCGATCGAACATGTCGCCCCGGGTGGAACGATCGTCATGTTCGGCTCGAGCAGCGGCGAGCTCACGCCTGTAGGGTTTCGCCAGTTCGTTCCTGGCCAGCGAAGGCGCCAAGCTGCAGACCTTCGCCTATTACTCATCCGGTTCAGCCATCGGCGCCGACATCGCCGCCCTGCTCGATCTCGTCGCGGCCGGCAGGCTGGAAACCCGCGTGGCCATGACCGTGCCGTGGACGGACATCGGCCAGGCCCTGGACGCGCTCAGACAGCGCAGCTTCAGCGGCAAGGCCGTCCTCACTGTGGCTTGAAATCAGCCAGGTCAGACGTGCTGGCCGCCATTGATGTGGATTTCCGAGCCGGTCACGTAAGACGACTGGCCGGAGCACAGGAAGTAGATGATGTCGGCCACTTCCGAGGTGCCGCCCAGCCTTCTCAGCGGGATCGTCTCGACTATTCTGTCCGTGCCTGGCGACAGGATCGCCGTGTCGATCTCGCCCGGCGCGATCGCGTTGACGCGGATGCCATGCGGACCGAAATCATGCGCCATCTCGCGCGTCAGCGAGCCGAGCGCCGCCTTCGACGTCGCATAGGCCGTGCCGGCAAAAGGATGCACCCTCGTGCCGGCGATCGAGGTGACGTTGACGATCGAGCCCTTGGCGGCGGCGAGCTCTTTGAACAGGCCCCTCGCCAGCATGATCGGCGCGAAGAAATTGACCTGGAAGACGTCGCGCCAAACATGCATCGGCGTCTCGATCGAGTTCATCCGGCTGCCGTCCTTCAGCTTCGGTGAGATGCCGGCATTGTTGACCAGCGCGTGCAGCTGTCCGCCATGCGCCTCGAGCCGGTGGCGGATCTCCGACACGGCGATGCCGACATCTTCCTGGTCGGCGAGGTCGACCTTGATGTGATCCTCGGGGCCGGCCGGCCACGGGCAATCCTCGGCGAAGGCCTGGCGCGAGCAGGTGATGACGCGCCAGCCCTCGCGCGAGAAACGCTTCACCGTCGCATGGCCGATGCCACGGCTGGCGCCGGTAAGCACGATGGTTTTTCTGCTGTCGGTTTCGGCCATGAACTTTGTCTCCGGCCGGACATGTAGCCGAAGGCGGCAATCATTGCGAGAGGGCGAGTTGCCGCCGCAGCGATGATCCCGGAAAGGGGCTTCCGGTTTTCGGGATCGTGACGGAAAAAAACTGGAGCCGTCCGATCTGGCGAACGGGCTTCAACCCCCGCCCAAAATATCGAGGATCGAGGTCTGTCGCCTTTTCTTCGGTCCGCCGACATCGCCGGGCGGCACCGGATGCTTGATCGAGGCGGTCGACTCACTGTCGCTGGGCATGTCGAAGCCATCTGCATCGACCGTCTGGGCTGGACGCGGCTGCCGCGCGGGCGCCTGGGCAACGGGTTGCGGGGCGGCGGGCTGCGACTGGCCGACGGCCGCGGGCGGCGCGGACGGCTGCGAGGCATCCGCCGAGGGGATCTCGTCCGGCACGATCGTATCGGACGGCGTCGACTTCCAGGTGCCAGGCAGCGGCCTGACCGGCACGCCTTCATGCGCGGCCACCATGAATTCGTGCCAGGCCTGCGCCGGAAGCACGCCGCCGGTAACCTTCTTCATCGGGCTGCCGTCGTCATTGCCGAACCACACGCCGGTGGTGAGATTGGCGGTGTAGCCGACGAACCAGGCGTCGCGCGAGTTCTGGCTGGTGCCGGTCTTGCCGGCCGACGGCCAGTTGAACGCCGCCTTCTTGGCGGTGCCGGCCTCGACGGTACCGGTCATCATCGAGTTCATCATGCCCACGATATCGGCCTTGATGACGCGCGGCGCGCTGCCGGTGCTGCCCGCGTAGAGCACCTTGCCGTTTGCTGTCGTGATGCGCTGGATGAAGTGGATGTCCGGCTTGTAGCCGCCATTGGCGAAAGGAACATAGGCCGAGGTCAGTTCAAGCGGCGTCACTTCCGAGGTGCCCAGCGCGATCGAGGTGTTGGCCTGCAGGTCGGACTGGATGCCCATGCGATGCGCGGCCTCGACCACGGCGTCGGGGCCGACTTCCATGGTGAGCTGCGCCGCTACCGAGTTGAGTGACTTGGCGAGCGCCGTCGCCAGCGTGACCTTGCCGTAATATTTGCCGCCGTAATTGTCGGGCGTCCATTTGCCTATCTTGATCGGCGCATCGTTGCGGATGCTGTCCGGCGTGCGGCCGGCCTCCAACGCCGCCATATAGACGAAGGGCTTGAAGGCGGAGCCTGGCTGCCGGCGCGCTTCCGAGGCGCGGTCGAACTGGCTGGTCGAATAATCATAGCCGCCGACCATGGCGCGCACCGCGCCAGAATCGTCGATCGACACCAACGCCCCTTGGGTGACGTTGAGCTTCTTGCCGCTCTCGTCAATCAGCCGGCGGATCGATCGTTCGGCAAGCTTCTGCAGGTTGAGGTCGACCGTGGTAGTGATGACGATGTCGCCGCGCACGTCGCCGATCAGGTCGGGAAGCTCGTCCATCACCGTGTCGGCGACGTAGTTCTCCGAGCCGGTCCAGTAGGACGGCGCGCGCGTCGCCGGCGCGCTCAGCGCCGTCTTGTATTCCTTGTCGCCGATCTTGCCGGTCTCGCGCATGGCCGCGAGCACGAGCTGCGCCCGCTCTTCGGCCGCCTTCGGGTCGCGCGCCGGCGAAAGCTTCGACGGCGCCTTCAGCAGCCCCGCCAGCAGGGCTGCCTCCGAAAGCGACACGTCGCGCGCGCTCTTGCCAAAATAGCGTCGCGAGGCCGCCTCGACGCCATAGGCGCCCGAACCGAAATAGACCCGGTTGAGGTACATTTCGAGGATCTGGTCTTTCGTGTGCTTGTGCTCGAGCCACAGCGCCAAAAGCACTTCCTGGACCTTGCGCTCCAGCGTGCGGTCCGGCGTCAGGAACAGGTTCTTGGCCAGCTGCTGCGTCAGCGTCGAGCCGCCCTGCGAGAAATGCCCTCCGAGCAGGTTGGTGACCATGGCGCGCGACAGGCCGATGGGGTCGATGCCGAAATGCGAATAGAAGCGCCGATCCTCGATGGCCACGACCGCTTCGGGGATATAGGGCGACATTTCGTCCAGGCCGACGGCCTCGCCGCCCGACGCGCCGCGATTTGCGATCAGCGCGCCATCGACCGAGACGATCTTAATGTTGGGCGCGCGGTCGGGGACCGACCACGTCGTCGCCGCCGGCATCTTGGCGCCGTAATAGACGACGACGCCGGCCGCCGCGATGCCGCCCCAGATGCACAGCACGAAGCACCAGTAGGCAAGCCGCGTGGCGATGCCGAGCAGTCCGCGCCGTTTGCGGTCGCGGCCACGTCCGCGTGATTTCGCCTTGGCGGATTTGCCCTTTGCAGCGGATTTGCGGGTGCGCGGCACGACGCGATCCTCCTCGCTCACCGAAAAGCCCTCGGAGGATTTCGCGCGCGGCGATCCCTCGAAGCTCGGTTCGATGCGACTGTCCCTGCGGTTCGCCATGCGCTCTAGTCTGTCTGTCCCCGGTACCGATGGCGTTCGGGTTGAAGAGTAGATGCGGCGGTTTAAAGGCGCGTTAAAGCAGGGTTTATGCAGGATTTTGAAAACCGTTAGGGTTTTCTGAATCCAGCTTCTAACCGATCGCCGCGGGCAGCAGCCGCCTCATCCGGCGCACTCTGGCTCCTGACGGCGCCGGCGGCTGGCCACCGTGATCAATTCTGCTGGATCGAAATTCCTTTGTCGTCGATCTTGAGCTCGACGCCTTTCGGCCTGGTCTGCTCGCGATAGACATAGACGCCGAGCGCAATGACCACGACCACGAGAGCGCCGATGATGACATAGAGCATGTTCTGCTTCATGGCGCGTCCCCGATGCCTGCTGGAAGATCAGGCCTGTTTCACCAGCTTGATCAGCACCAGCAGGACCACCGCGCCGATCGTGGCGTGGATGATCGCGGCAAGGATCCCGCCGCCCACGGCAAAGCCAAGCCTTGGGAATATCCAGCCGGCAATCAGGGCGCCGACGATGCCGACGACGATGTTGCCGACCAGTCCGAAGCCGAAACCCTTGACGATCAGGCCGGCAAGCCAGCCGGCGATCGCGCCGATGATGATGAAAACGAGCAGGCTTTCAATTCCCATTGCCAATCCCTCAGTGAGCGGAGGACCAACGAAGCCACGCCCCCCGAATCGGCCATCCGACTGTGACGGATGGAACCTATTGGAAAGCGGCCGGCCTCGCCAGCGCCAGCTTCATTCGTCGTCGTCACCCGATGCCGGACGCCAGCTCGTCGGATCGACCTTCTTTTGCGTGTCGCTGTCGGTGTAGACCCACCAGCCGCCATCGCGATACTGGCCGACGGATTCATTGACGACGCCGTCGCCGTCCTTCCACAGAATGGTGACTTTCGACCCGTCCTTCGGCGCGCTTTCTATCGGTTTGCGCTCTGCCATCTCACTCCCTCCACGAACCGGCCCGCTCCGTGAACCGGCCGAACCGGCAAGAACGCCCGCCGCCGCGCCGGGTTCCGTCAGCTATGCGCGAAAATGTCTTCCTCCGCCCAGCCCATAAGGTCGAGCTTGGCGCGCGTAGGCAGGAAACGGAAGCAGGCGTCGGCCTCCTTGGTGCGGTTTTCGCGCGCCAGGCGCGCCGCCAGAACCTCGCGCAGACGGTGCAGATAGAGCACGTCGGAGGCGGCATAGTCGAGCTGTTCGGGCGAGAGCGTTTCCGCTGCCCAGTCCGAGGATTGCTGCGCCTTGGACAGGCCGATGCCGAGCAATTCGTTGCACAGATCCTTCAGCCCGTGGCGGTCGGTGTAGGTGCGGACGAGCCGCGAGGCGATCTTGGTGCAGAACACCGGCTCCGCCATGACACCGAAGGCATTGTAGAGCACGGCGATGTCGAAGCGGCCGTAATGGAACAGCTTGGTGACCGCGCGGTTGCGAAGCAGGCTGACGAGATTCGGCGCTTTCTTCTGGCCAGGCGCGATCTGGATGACGTCGGCGCTGCCGTCGCCGGGCGAGATCTGCACAACGCAGAGCCGGTCGCGATGCGGGTTCAAACCCAGCGTTTCCGTGTCGATGGCAACCGCCCCGACATTGTAGCGGGTGAGGTCGGGCAGGTCGTTCTTGTGGAAACGGATATCGGTCATTCTCTTCTCCGGATCGCGGCCCGCGGCGCCGCGCATCGCCTGGGATGCGTCAGCAGCAGCAGCGCGTTGCGCTGGTCATTCGTCCTCGCCGCGATCCGGAGAAAAATCAACAGAAAGTTGAATCTCACATCTTGCGCGATTTCCGCCTCACCGGGTCAGAGCATCGAGGATGCGCGCCCAGGACCGCTGTCCCTTGTGGAAGGAGGTCAGCTCGTATTTCTCGTTCGGCGAGTGGATGCGGTCGTCGTCGAGGCCGAAACCGACCAGTAGCGATTCCATGCCGAGATAAATCTGGAAATCGCCGACCACGGGGATGGAGCCGCCACCGCCGGTGGTGATAGCCTGCTTGTCCCATTCGTCGGACAGCGCGTCCTTGGCCTTGGCCAGGAACGGCGAGTCGTAGGAAAGCTGGATCGCCGGCGAGCCGCCATGCGGATGGAATTCGACCGAGCAGTCGCCGGGGATGCGCTCGCGCACGAAGGCCTGGAAGGCGGCGCGGATCTTCTTCGGGTCCTGCTTGTGGACCAGCCGGAACGACACTTTCGCCGAAGCTTCCGCCGCGATCACCGTCTTGAACCCCTTGCCGGTATAGCCGCCTATGATGCCGTTGAATTCCGCCGTCGGCCTTGCCCAGGTCATTTCGAGCACCGAGCGCCCCTTTTCGCCGGCCGGAATGGAAAGACCGACCGGTCCGAGGAAGGTCTCGGCCGTCTCGCCGAGGCCTTCCCAGGATTTCAGTACTTGGCTGGGCGTCTCCTCGACCCCGTCATAGAAGCCTGGAATGGTGACGTGGCCATCCTTGTCGTGGATGTCGGCAAGCACCTTGGCCAGGATGCGGATCGGGTTGGCGGCCGGGCCGCCATAGAGGCCCGAATGCAGGTCGCGGCTGGCCGCCTTGACGGTGACCTCCTCGCCGACCATGCCGCGCAGCGACACGCAGATCGACGGCGTCTCGCGGTTCCACATGCTGGTGTCGCAGACCAGCGCGAAATCCGCCTTCAGCTCGGCGGCGTTGGCTTCCAGGAACGGCTTCAGCGACGGCGAGCCGGATTCCTCCTCGCCCTCGAACAGGATGGTGACGCGGCACGGCAGATTGCCGTGCACCTGCTTCCATGCGCGGCAGGCCTCGACGAAGGTCATCAACTGTCCCTTGTCATCGGCCGAGCCGCGGCCGGTGATCACCTTGCGTCCAGGCTCGATCTCCTTGATCGAAGGCGCGAACGGGTCGGTGTCCCATAATTCGATCGGATCGACCGGCTGGACGTCGTAGTGGCCGTAGAACAGCACATGCGGCGCGCCTGCCGGTCCCTCGTGATGCGCCACCACCATCGGATGTCCGGGCGTGTCGCGCACACTCGCGTCGAACCCGATCAGCTTGAGCTCGGCAACCAGCCATTCCGCGCCCTTGCGGCAGTCGGCGGCGAAGGCCGGATCGGTGGAGATCGACTTGATGCCGAGCAGGCCGAACAGCCGCTCCAGGCTCCGATCGAGATTCTGGTCGAGACGCTCAAGGACGGGGGAGATTCTGGACATGCTTTTGCCTTTCGATTTTGGCCAGACCCTAAAGGGCCACGCCGAAAACGAAAAGCCGTGATTGTTGGACCAACCCGGGCAATCGCTGCCGCACCACAAAAGAAGACCGCCGTGGTGGAGGGGGAACCACGGCGGTCTTTACTCGAAACGTTGCGGCAGCCCGGAGAGGGGGGATAGGCTGCCGCAGTTTGCCCGGGATAGGCGGGGGACGGGCCTTGCTCCGGACTTCGGCGAAAACTGCCGATAACGTGTATTTGGGTCTGTGAACGTGGCGATTCAAGGGCATGAAACTTACACTTTTGTAACATGCCCGTGAGCGCCCGAATTCCGGCCGGACAGGATCTGTCAGGGGTGTTGCCCGAACCGGTGGGTTCCGAAGCCTTTGGCATGGACCGCGAAGGCTGGCCGCGCTATCCCTGCCGGCATGAAAAAAGGCGACCACCTCTTCCTCGTCGACGGCTCCGGCTACATTTTCCGCGCCTACCACGCGCTGCCGCCGCTCAACCGCAAATCCGACGGCCTGCCGACCAGCGCCGTGCTTGGCTTCTGCAACATGGTTTGGAAGCTGATGCAGGACGCCCGCAACACCAATGTAGGCATCGTGCCGACGCATTTCGCCGTCATCTTCGACTATTCCTCGAAGACGTTCCGCAGCGATCTCTACCCGGAATACAAGGCGAACCGCTCGGCGCCCCCGGAAGACCTGATCCCGCAATTCGGACTGATCCGCCAGGCGACCGTGGCCTTCAACCTGCCCTGCATCGAGATGGAGGGTTTCGAGGCCGACGACATCATCGCAACCTATTGCCGGCTCGCATGCGAGGTCGGCGCCGACACCACCATCATTTCCTCCGACAAGGACCTGATGCAGTTGGTCGGCCCGACGGTGGGCATGTACGACCCGATGAAGGACCGCCAGATCGGCATCCCCGAGGTGATCGAGAAATGGGGCGTGCCGCCGGAAAAGATGATCGACCTGCAGGCGCTCACCGGCGACTCGGTCGACAACGTGCCGGGCGTGCCCGGCATCGGGCCGAAGACCGCGGCGCAGCTTCTGGAACAGTTCGGCGACCTTGACGGACTGCTGGCGCGTGCCTCCGAGATCAAGCAGGACAAGCGGCGCGAGACCATCATAGCCAATGCCGACAAGGCGCGCATCTCGCGTCAGCTGGTGAAGCTGAAGAACGATGTGCCGCTGAAGGAGGAACTGGACGACCTGGTGCTGCACGCGCCGGACGGCCCGAAGCTGATCGGCTTCCTGAAGACCATGGAATTCACCACGCTGACGCGACGCGTCGCCGAGGCGACCGCGACCGAGATCGGCGACGTCCAGGCTTCCGCCGTCATCGTCGAACGAGCCGATGCCGCGCATGGCCCCGATATCGGCGCCGGAGCGCCACCGCGACAGCCGGCGCCTCAATCAAACGGCAACGCAAAATCCGCCGCGCCTGTCACAAGAGGCGAGGACGCGCCGCCGCAAGGCGACACCCCATCGCTCCTCTCCGCGCTGCGGCTGGAACAGGCGACGGCGCGCAAGATAGACCCTTCGGCCTATGGCGCCATCCGCGACGCGGCCGCGCTGAAAGCCTGGATCGGCGAAGCCCGCGACGCTGGCATCCTCGCCTTCGACGCCGAGACCAGCTCGTCCGACCCGATGCAGGCGGATCTCATCGGCCTGTCCATGGCGATCGCGCCCGGTCGCGCCGTCTACGTGCCGCTTGCCCACAGAAACGGCAACGGCGACCTGCTTGGCGGCGGGGTGCTGGAGAACCAGATCCCGGTCCGCGAGGCGCTGGCGCTGCTCAAGCCGCCGCTCGAGGACCGGTCGGTCCTGAAGATCGTGCAGGACATGAAATATGACATCGTCGTGATGAGCCGGCACGGCATCGAGGTCGGACCATTCGACGACACGATGCTGATCTCCTACGTGCTCGATGCAGGCACGTCCGGCGGTCACGACCTCGCCTCGCTGTCGGAGAAGTGGCTGGGCCACGCGCCGGCCTCGAAGAAGGAGCTCGCCGGCTCGGGCAAGAGCGCCATCGGCTTCGACCAGGTCGATATCGAGCGCGCGACCGCCTATGCCGGCGAGCAGGCCGATCTGGCTCTGCGGCTGTGGCAATTGCTGAAGCCCCGGCTCGCCGCCAAGGGCCTCGTTTCCGTCTACGAGCGGCTGGAACGGCCGCTCGTGCCGGTGCTTGCCCGCATGGAGCAGCGCGGCATCTCGGTCGACCGCCAGATCCTGTCGCGGCTGTCGGGCGAACTGGCGCAGGGCGCCGCCCGCGTCGAGGAAGAGATCTACGGCATCGTCGGCGAGCGCATCAACATCGGCTCGCCGAAGCAGCTCGGCGACATCTTGTTCGGCAGGATGGGCCTGCCAGGCGGCTCGAAGACCAAGACCGGCCAGTGGTCGACCTCGGCGCAGCTTCTTGAGGACCTGGCCGCCGAAGGCCATGAGCTGCCGCGCAAGATCGTCGACTGGCGTCAGCTCACCAAGCTGAAGTCGACCTATACCGACGCGCTGCCCGGCTTCATCAACCCCGGCACCAATCGCGTGCATACCTCCTACTCGCTCGCCGCGACGACCACGGGCCGCTTGTCATCCTCCGATCCCAACCTCCAGAACATTCCGGTGCGCACGGCCGAGGGCCGCAAGATCAGGACCGCCTTCATCGCCGAGAAGGGCCACAAGCTGGTCTCGGCCGACTATAGCCAGATCGAGCTGCGCGTGCTTGCCCATGTCGCCGAGATCCCGCAGCTCAAGCAGGCCTTCGCCGACGGCGCCGACATCCATGCCATCACCGCGTCGGAAATGTTCAACGTGCCGGTCGAGGGCATGCCTTCGGAGGTGCGCCGGCGCGCCAAGGCGATCAATTTCGGCATCATCTACGGCATTTCGGCCTTTGGCCTCGCCAACCAGCTGTCGATCCCGCGCGACGAGGCCGGCGCCTATATCAAGCGCTATTTCGAGCGCTTCCCCGGCATCCGCGACTATATCGAGGAAACCAAGGCCTACGCGCGGGAAAACGGCTTCGTGGAAACCATCTTCGGCCGGCGCATCCACTATCCGGAGATACGATCCTCCAACCCGTCGGTCCGCGCCTTCAACGAGCGCGCCTCGATCAACGCCAGGCTCCAGGGCACCGCAGCCGACATCATCCGCCGCGCCATGGTGCATATGGAAGAGGCGCTGGAGAAAGCGAAACTCTCGGCCCGCATGCTGCTGCAGGTGCATGACGAACTGATCTTCGAAACGGTGGAAGCGGAAGTCGAAGCGACTATTCCCGTCGTGCGCCGGGTCATGGAAAACGCGCCGATGCCGGCGGTCTCAATGTCGGTGCCGCTGCATGTCGACGCCCGGGCGGCGGATAACTGGGACGAGGCGCATTAGGCGGCATGCCGAGAGGCGCCGCGATCCGTCGCCCCCCTCTCTGTGCTGCCGGACATCTCCCCCTCAAGGGGGGAGATTGGCGGTTCCGGCGCCGGCGCTCGTCTTGCAACGTTTGAAGATTGGCGAAAGCCGTGACTACGGCTGATCTCCCCCCTTGAGGGGGAGATGTCCGGCAGGACAGAGAGGGGGGCTCCGCGCCGGCGTCAACCGGCTAGCTGATACTTACGCAGCCTCGGCCCTGCACTTCGCGCACACGCCGCGAAACTCGATCACCGCCTTCTTGGCCGCGAAGCCCGTCGAGCGCACCCATTCGTCCAGCCGGTGGCCGACGTCGTGGTCGGACATCTCGGTGACCTGGCCGCAATTGTCGCAGATGGCGAAGGCGGTCATCGAATGGCTGTGGTCGTGCGGCTCGGCGCAGGCGACGAAGGAATTGAGGCTTTCCAGCCGATGCACGAAACCGGACTTCACCAGCGTGTCGAGCGCCCGGTAGACCTGCAGCGGGGCGCGGAAACCGCGCTCGCGCAGCTGGTCGAGCAGCGTATAGGCGCTGAGCGGCCCGCTGGACGCCTCGAGCTTCTCGAGCACGCAGAGCTGGTTCTTGGTCAGCGCATCTCTTGCCGTCATCTTGTTCGCCCAATCGACGCTTGCACGCGCGACCGCATGCCAAGGACTTCAATTTCCCCTGAGATAGCGACGAACGAGCGATTTTGCCACTGTTTCCGCAGCGCGTCTCCTCAGGCACAGGTCGGGCGAGACGGTTCGCCGGCTAACCGCTACTTGCGCGGCGGCCCTTTGCGTTCGGCCGAAGCCGCCCAGAGGTTGATGTCGGACTCACGCGCGTAAGTATCGATCTCGGCAAGCTCGGCATCGGAGAACTCGAGCGCCTTGAGCGCGCCGACGCAATCCTCGACCTGTTCCGGCCGGCTGGCGCCGATCAGGGCCGTGGTCACGCGGCCCTTGCGCAGCACCCAGGCCAGCGCCATCTGCGCCAGCGTCTGGCCGCGGCGAGTGGCAATGGCGTTGAGCGCCTTGATGTTGGCGATCGACTTGTCGTTGATGAAGGCCGGCCTGAGCGACTTGCCCTGGGATGCGCGGCTGCCCTCGGGGAGGCCGCCGAGATATTTGTCGGTCAGCATGCCTTGCGCCAACGGCGAGAAGACGATCGAGCCGATGCCCAGCCCCTCCAGCGTGTCGAGCAGCCCGTCCTCCTCGACCCAGCGGTTGAGCATCGAATAGCTCGGCTGGTGGATCAGGCAAGGGGTGCCGAGCTGCCGCAGAATATCGGCCGCCTCGCGCGTGCGCTGCGAGTTGTAGGACGAGATGCCGGCATAAAGCGCCTTGCCCGAGCGCACCGCGTGGTCGAGCGCGCCCATGGTTTCCTCGAGCGGCGTTTCCGGGTCGAAGCGGTGCGAATAGAAGATATCGACATAGTCGAGCCCCATCCGCTTGAGGCTCTGGTCGAGGCTCGCCAGCACATATTTGCGGCTGCCCCATTCGCCATAGGGACCCGCCCACATCTCGTAGCCCGCCTTGGTCGAGATGATCATCTCGTCGCGATAGGCGGCGAAATCGGTGCGCAGGATCTCGCCGAACGCGGTCTCCGCCGAGCCGGGCGGCGGACCGTAATTGTTGGCGAGATCGAAATGCGTGATGCCGAGGTCGAAGGCCTTGCGCACGATCGCCTGCTTGGTCCGGTGCGGCGTATCGTTGCCGAAATTGTGCCACAGCCCGAGCGAGATCGCCGGCAGCTTGAGGCCGGAGCGGCCGCAGCGGTTATAGATCATCTTTTCGTAGCGGTTCTCGGCGGCGACATAGGGCATGGGAAAAATCCTCGGGATCGAAGCGGCGCCGCGAGCGCCGCTAGAGCATGAAGCCGAAAAGTGCGGAGCGGTTTTCGGGCGACTTCATGCTCGGCTCAGGGGTCAATTGAATCGATGCTTGCCCCTACCCTTACCCCCTCCCCGCCGAAACGGGGAGGGGTTGCCACCTAGTTTTTCTTGGCCAGCAGCGCCTTCGCGTCCTTGACGCCGAGCGCGGCCGGCCGCTCGCAGGTCGTCTGCATGGTGACGTATTTGCCGCTTTCGCCGGAACGCAGGATGCCGGTCATCACGTCGACGGCGTGCAGCGCCAGCTCCATCGAGCAGCGGTGCGGCCGCCCTTCGGCGATTGCGATCGCCATGTCGGCAAGACCGGCGGTGCGGTAATTGGCCATCATGCCCTGGCCGTGCATCTCGTTCGGCACGCCGAACGGGTGGTTCCATTTCGGCAGCTTCTTCACCGGCTTGGCCGCGTCGGTGAAGCGTACCTCGCCGCCGAAGAAATTCGGGTCCGGCACGAAGGCGGTGCCCAATTCGCCATAGAGCTCCATCGGCGCGTGGCCATGACTCCAGACGTCCCAGGAGGTGTTGAGCGTTATCACCGCGCCGTTGGCGAATTCGAGCAGCGCATGGATCGTGGTCGGCGTGTTGACCGGGATTTTTTCGCCCGCGCGCGGTTTGGAGCTGATCGTCCGCACCTTCGCCGGGGTCGTTGCGAAGGCCGCCACCTGTTTCACCGGCCCGATCAGCTGGATCAGGTTGGTGACGTAGTAAGGTCCGATGTCGAGCACCGGGCCGGCGCCCGGCTGGAAAAAGAAGTCCGGATTGGGATGCCAGTGCTCCATGCCGTGGCCCATCACATGACAGGTGCCGCTGGTGATCTTGCCGAGCTTGCCGCTGTCGATCAGCTCGCGCGCCAGCTGGTGCGCGCCGCCGAGGAACGTATCCGGCGCCGAACCGATGCGCAGGCCCTTCTTCTCGGCCCGTTTCTTGAGGTCGAGTCCTTCCTCGATCGACAGAACGAAAGGTTTTTCCGAATAGACATGCTTGCCGGCGTCGAGCGCCTGCCTCGACACTTCGTAATGCACCGCCGGAATGGTGAGATTGACGATGATGTCGATCTCGTCGTCCTTGAGCAGATCGTCGACCGTCTCGGCACGGAGCTTGAATTCCTTCGCCCGTGCCTTGGCCGCATCCATGTTGATGTCCGCGCAGGCGCGCATCTTGATGCCACGGAACAGCGGCGCCAGCGAGAAATATGCCTTCGATATGTTGCCGCAGCCGATGACGCCAACGCCAAGCTTGTCTGCCATTTCGATTACTCCTGCCAGCTCTTGGCTGCCGCGATCGAGCGACGGGCATAGCGCTCGATGTCGTTGGGGTTGTCCTGTTCCATGATGAAATACTGCGCCGCGCTTTTTGCGCGCAATGTCTTGAAAAGGCTCGCCCAGTCGATCGTGCCGTGGCCGACGTCGGACCAGCCGTCCTCGTCCAGTCCCTCGCCCGGCTTGGCGATATCCTTGACGTGCACCGCGACGATGCGCTTGCCGTGTTTTTCGATCCAGGGCAGCGGATCGGCGCCGCCGCGCACCACCCAGGCGACGTCCATTTCCCAACCGATGTCGGGTGCGGCGGACAGGATGTGGTCCTGCGGCAGCGAGCCGTCGGCAAGCGCCTTGAACTCGAAATCATGGTTGTGCCAGGCAAAGCCGTAGCCGGCCTTTTTCGCCGTCTCGCCCACCTTGGCCAGGCGCTCGCCGAAGCCGCGCCAGCCGGCGGCGTCGGAAGGACGCTGGTCGGGCATCAGATAGGGGCAGACCAGCAGCGTGATGCCGAGCGCGTCGGCGATCTTGCGCACGCCGCCGAAGTCGTTTTCCAGCGCGTCGATCGACAAATGCCCGGTCGGCATCGCCAGCCCGTTCTTGTCGAGCTCGGCGCGGAAGGCTTTCGGGTCGTCATAGACGCCGCCGAAACCCTCCACTTGCTTGTAGCCGAGCTCGCCGAGCATTCTCACCACGCTGTCCCATGGCTGGAAATTGCGGGCGCTGTAGAGTTGGAATGACCAGTTCATCTGTCCTGTCCGTTCGGTTGGTCCTGGGAGATTAAATTCGGTTGCCTGTTTGAGCGTCGAAGAGCGAGGCGCGCATCGGATCGAAGCCGACGCTGATCGGATCCCCGTTCTTCGGCGTGCGTTCGGAGGTGACGCGCACGGTGAAGTTCTGCCCGCCGAGTTTCAGCCACACCAGCGTATCGGAACCCATGGGCTCCACGACCTCGACATTAGCCGTCGCGGCGAAGGGCCAGCCCGTGCCGCTGTTGAAGGCGACATGCTCGGGCCGGATGCCGAACACTGCGGGGCCTGGCGCCGGCTCCTTCTCGAAGGCATAGGTCGCAAGCGGGATGCGTACATCCTCCACGGCAAAGTGCCAGTCGCCGCCGTCCTTCTCCAGCCTGCCGTCGATGAAATTCATCGCCGGCGAACCGAGGAAGCCGGCGACGAAGCGGTTGACGGGGCGGTTGTAGATCGTCTGCGGCGCATCGAGCTGCTGGATCACGCCGCCCTTCATCACCGCGATGCGATCGGCCAGCGTCATCGCCTCGATCTGATCGTGGGTGACGTAGATCATCGTGTTCTGCAGGCGGCGGTGCAACAGCTTGATCTCGACGCGCAATTCCGAACGCAGCTTGGCGTCGAGATTGGAGAGCGGCTCGTCGAACAGGAAGACATCGACGTCGCGCACCAGCGCCCGCCCGATCGCAACGCGCTGGCGCTGGCCGCCCGAAAGCGCCGAGGGCTTTCTCTGCAAAAGCGGCTCGATCTGCAGGATCTCGGCGGCGCGAGCGATGCGTTTGGCGATCTCGTCCTTCGGCACGCCGGCGACACGCAGGCCGAAGGAAAGGTTCCTTTCCACCGTCATCTGCGGATAGAGCGCGTAGGACTGGAACACCATGCCGATGCCGCGATCCTTCGGTTCTTCCCAGGTGACGTTCTTGCCCTTGATGAAGATGCGGCCGTCCGAAATGTCGAGCAGACCGGCGATGCAGTTGAGCAAGGTCGACTTGCCGCAGCCGGACGGTCCGAGCAGCACGATGAACTCGCCCTCGGCGACATCCAGGTTGAGCGTCTGCAGCACCGAGACGGCGCCGAAATTGAGCGACAAGTCCTGGATCGAAACGCTGGGATTGGCGATGTCCATCATCATCCTTTCACCGCGCCGGCGGCAATGCCGCGCACGAAGAGCTTGCCGGAAACGAAGTAGACGATGAGCGGAACCAGCCCGGTCAGGATGGTTGCGGCCATGTTGACGTTGTATTCCTTCACGCCTTGCACCGAATTGACGATGTTGTTGAGCTGCACCGTCATCGGATAGGTGTCGGGGCGCGTGTAGACGACGCCGAACAGGAAGTCGTTCCAGATGCCGGTCACCTGCAGGATGATGGCGACGACGAAGATCGGCAGTGACATCGGCAGCATGATGCGCAGGTAGATGCCCCAGAAGCCGGCGCCGTCGACGCGCGCGGCGCGGAACAGCTCCTCCGGCATCGAGGTGAAATAGTTGCGGAAGAGCAGCGTCAGGATCGGCATGCCGAAGATCGAATGCACGATCACCAGCCCGGTCAGCGAGCCGTAGATGCCGATCTCGCGCAGGATGATGACGATCGGATAGATCATCACCTGATAGGGAATGAAGGCGCCGACGATCAAGATGATGAAGAAGGTGTCGGCGCCCTTGAAGCGCCAGTTGGCCAGGGCATAGCCGTTCACCGAGGCGATCGCGATCGAGAGCAGCACCGACGGCACGGTGATGCGCACCGAATTCCAGAAGCCGCGCGACAGCCCGTCGCAATTGAGCCCGGTGCAGGCGGTGGCCCAGGCCTTCACCCAGGGCTCGAAGGTGATCTCCATCGGCGGCGAGAAGATGTTGCCGAGGCGGATCTCGGGCATGCCCTTCAGCGACGTGACGATCATCACGTAGAGCGGCAGAAGATAGTAGAGCGCCACCACGATCAGCGTGCCGTAGAGGAAGATGTTGCGGCGCGACAGCACATGCCGCGGCTTCGGGCCGCTGGGGCCGGCGGCATCGCGCCTGAGCGCTTCGGCGCCGGGGGATAGGGAGGCGACGTCAGCCACGTTTCTTGCCTCCGAATTCGAGATAGGCCCAGGGCACGATGACGATCACCACCGAAAGCAGCATCATGGTCGAGGCGGCGAAACCCTGGCCGAGATTCTGGGCGAAAAACATGTAGTCATAGACATATTTGGCCGGCACTTCCGAGGCGATGCCGGGGCCGCCGCTGGTCTGCGCCACGACGAGGTCATAGACCTTGACGATGCCCGCGGCGATGATCACCAGCGTGGTGATGAAGACCGGCCGCATCATCGGGATGATGATGAAGAGATAGGTCTTCCAGGCGGGGATGCCGTCCACCCTCGCCGCCTTCCAGATATCCTCGTCGATGCCGCGCAGGCCGGCGAGCATCAGGCACATGATGAGCCCCGTGCCCTGCCAGAGCGCCGCGATCGAAATGCCGTAGATGACGATGCTGGAATTGTAGAGCGGGTCGAAGCTGAAGCTTGTCCAGCCGAGGTCGCGCACCACGCGCTGCACGCCGAAATCCGGATTGAGCAGCCATTGCCAGACCAGCCCGGTGACGATGAAGGACAGCGCGAAGGGATAGAGGAAGATGGTGCGGAACGTGTCCTCGAAGCGGATCTTCTGGTCGAGAAGCGCCGCCAGCAGAAAGCCGATGACCAGCGAGAACACCAGCGAGATCGCGCCATAGATCAAGAGGTTCTCGATCGAGACCAGCCAGCGCGATGTCGACCAGAGCCGGTGGTACTGGTCGAGCCCGACGAAGTTGAGCCGAGGCAGGAGCTTCGAATTGGTGAAGGAATAGAGCACCGTCCAGGCCGTACCGCCGACGAAC
>NZ_RZSB01000349.1:0-6115 GCF_004023285.1 Mesorhizobium sp. M2A.F.Ca.ET.067.02.1.1 | reverse complement strand
GCCCTCGCGATGCAAGGTACGCACATGGCGGAAGGCTTGGCCGACATAGGCCGAGATCACCGCGTCGCGCTGCCGGTCCAGGATGCCGGAAAGCACCAGCGAGCCGCCGAGCCTGATATTCCGGGCCATCTGAGGCGCGAGCCGCATCAGCGGCCGGGCCAGGATGTTGGCGACGATCAGGTCGAAGGGCGCGCGCCTGGCGAAGATCGGGTTGTGGAAGCCCGGCGCCGTCACCGTTTCGACCAGCGCCTTGACATGGTTGAGGCGGGCGTTGGCGGCGGCGACGCGGACGGCGACCGGGTCGATGTCGGTCGCCAGCACAGGAATATGCGCGAGCTTGGCGAGCGCGATGGCAAGCACCGCGCTTCCCGTTCCGAGGTCGAGCGCGTTGCGCGGCCGTTCGCGCAGCACCACCTGCTCCAGCATTTCGAGGCAGCCGGCGGTGGTGCCGTGATGGCCGGTGCCGAAGGCAAGGCCTGCCTCGATCTCGATGGCGAGATCACCGGCGTGGCGCTTGGCCCGATCATGCGAGCCGTGGACGAGGAAGCGGCCGGCGCGCACCGGCTTCAAGCCTTCCAGCGAGCGCGACACCCAGTCGATGTTGGGAAGGGTCTCGCGCTCGACGGGCTTCGACAGGCCGAGGTCGGCGATAATAGTCCTGACCCGCGCCTCGACGGGATCGACGTCGCCATCGGCATAGAGCGACACTTCTTGGATGTCTTTTTCCTCGTCGAGCTCCAGCACGGCGATCGGCAGGCCGTCATCCTCGAAGGCGGCGTCCAGCGCCGCGAAGATGCGGTCGGCCTCGAGCTTGCTGGCGGTGAGGTGCAGCCTGGTCTGGCCCATCAGAAAGACTCTTGCTTGAACATGATCCTCTCCGAAAACCGGTTCCCACTTTTTGCGGTCGCTGACCTTCGGTTCGGGATCATGTTTGCCCGCCGGCAGCCAGCCGCTTCAGCTTGGCGACGGCGGTGTCGGCGCTCTCGCCATAGCCGATGGTGCCGGCGAAATCGCCCTTGGCGTTGAGCAGCAGCACCGAGGCCGTATGGTCCATCGTGTAGTCGCCGTCGCCGGTGTCGACCTTCTTCCAATAGATACCGAAGGCCTTGGCCATGGCATGCACCTTGTCCGGATCGCCGGTGATGCCGGTGATGCGGTCGGAGAAGTTGCTGACATAGGTGTTCATCGTCTCCGGCGTATCGCGCTCCGGATCGACGGTGACGAAATAGGCGTTGAGGTTCTTGCCGCTGTCGCCCATCGTCTTCAGCCAGCCGGCCAGCTCGAACAGGGTTGTCGGGCAGACTTCCGGGCAATGGGTGAAGCCGAAGAACACGACGCTCGGGTGGCCCCTGAAGGCGGCTTCGGTGATCGGCGCGCCTTTCTGGTCGACCAGCGTGAAGGGCGCGCCGAAGGGCTCGCCGCCATAATGGCCGCGGTACCAGTCGAACGTCAGCCAGCCGATGCCCGCCGCCATCAGGACGAGAATGCCGACCAGGATTGAACGCATCATCAGTGAATGTCCGTCGTGATTGCCTTGGGGCAAGTTTGGCGACACTCTTAGCGGGTCTGCGCCGGGCGCGCAAAGATGCCGCGTTGCCGCAAGCAGAGATCCAGGTGGGGCACAAACACCGTGTCGGGCGGCTTGCAAACGCCACGATCTTGTCCCACCTGACATCGGCAAACGCCAACCCAGGAGGCACTTTTGCGAAAACTGATCGGCTTGTTCGCCGCATGTCTTGCTCTCAGCGCCGGCGCGGCCATGGCCGACGAGGTGGGCAAAGTGGGTGTCGACTGGGTCGGCAACGACATCATGATCGACGCCATCAAGGACCCGAAGGTCGACGGCGTCACCTGCCACGTCGCCTATTTCGACCGCAGCATCATCGACCGGCTGCATAAGGGCAACTGGTTCGAGGATCCTTCCGATTCCTCGATCTCCTGCCGCCAGACCGGGCCGATCACCATCGGCGACATCGATATGGGCGAGGGCGGCGAGGAAGTGTTCAAGCAGGGCCTCAGCCTGATCTGGAAGAAGCAGGTGGTGAACCGTATCTACGACAGGAAGAACGAGACGCTGATCTATCTGTCGCATTCGCGCCAGGTGCAGAACGGCTCGGCGAAGATGTCGGTCACCACCGTGCCGCTCTACGGCCAGAACGTGGTGTGGACCAAGGGCAAGCCGCAATAGTTTCCCGAGACAGGCTTGGCCGGGGGGCAGGTCGCGCTTGCGGGGCCGTCCCCGCCGGCGTAAAGCCCGAGCATGGACCGTCCTGAAAATCTCGTCCTCAAGGGCCCCGAGCCGCGCATCCATCCGACCGCGGAGCTCAAAGGCTGCAAGCTCGGCCGCTATGCCTCGATCGGCGAGCGGGTGATCCTGCGCGAGGTGAGCGTCGGCGACTTTTCCTATTTCGAGCGCCATTCGGAAGCGATCTACACGACGATCGGCAAGTTCTGCGCGATCGCCGCCAACAGCCGCATCAACGCTCTCGAGCATCCGATCGAGCGGCTGACGCAGCATAAGGTCAGCTACCGGCCGAACGAGTATTTCCGCTGGCTGGGCGTCGACGCTGAATTTCGCGCCCGGCGGCAGGCAAAGCCGGTCACTGTCGGCCACGATGTCTGGATCGGCCATGGCGCGGTCGTCATGCCGTGTGTCGCGATCGGCAACGGCGCCGTCATCGGCGCCAATGCCGTGGTGACGCGCGACGTCGCGCCCTACACGATCGTCGCCGGCGTTCCGGCGAAGCCGTTGCGCGAACGCTTCTCAGCGGCAATCGCGGCGCGTATCGAGGCCCTGGCCTGGTGGGATTGGGCGCCGGAGAAACTGGCGAGCGCAATCCCCGACATGCAAGCCGTGCAGATCGAGGCCTTCCTCGATCGCTGGGAAGGCGGTACTCCCTGACACACAGAATGCCGTTGAAAGCACAACGGCGCTGTCTGGATGTTACGCTTCTGTCGGGAGTGGCGCCCCTTCCGCCATGCGGGGGTGGCGCGGCGGAAGGGGCTGGAGGCAAACCGCGTGAAGCGGAAGGAACAGGCTTTCTGGCCTGCACCGGCATTATCGCAAGCAAACCGATAAGGTGTTTCTTCACGCGCCTGCGCTTCTGGCGTGTGGCTGATTGCAGCCCCGTCCCGTCACGAAAATTCGACCCTTTGGAACCCGATGCGGTGGCTGCTTGTTTCTTCGCAAATGCCCGCGCGTCCACGGTTTTTGAGGAATTTGCATGATCGAGAAGGCTTTTACCTGGATGGCCAACCGGGTGGCGCATCTGGCCGGCCTGCCGCCGACCTTCGCCATCTGCGTGCTGATCGTGGTTGTCTGGGCGGCAAGTGGCCCGATCTTCGGGTTTTCAGACACTTGGCAACTCGTCATCAACACCGGCACCACCATCGTCACCTTCCTGATGGTGTTCCTGATCCAGAACACGCAGAACCGCGACGGCGCGGCGATCCAGGCCAAGCTCGACGAGCTGATCAGGGTCAGCCGCGCCCACAATCATTTCATCGGCATCGAGCACTTGACGGAATCCGAGGTCGAGGAGATCCGCGCCAAATGCGAGGCGGCGGCGAAGCGGCACGACCGCAAGATCGCCGAAACGGCGGCCAACAAGGTCGTGGCCGGAAAGAACGGCACGAGGCATGCGGCCAAGACCACCGGCGCGGCCGCAAAGAAGCCTGTGGCCGGGAAGAACAGCTCAAAGAAGAAAGCGGCTGCTTGAAAGGGCCGTCAGCGGTTCATGAAGGCCGCGAAGGCGTCCTTGTGATCGGGATGCCAGCGCGACAGGGCAGGGCGGTTCTCGATGATGTCGCCGATCGCCCAGGCCATGCGCTTTTCATCCGTCGGCCGCGCCACCTCGTTGTCGGGGCACAGGATGTAGAAATCGCCATCGACGAGCGATGCCAGCATGAAGTCGATCACCTGCTCGCCGGTCCAGGCGCCGGCGGGCTTTTCCGTCGCGCCTTCGGTCAGGCCGGTGTAGGTGAAACCCGGGATCAGCAGATGCGCCGACACTTTCGCCCCAGGTTCGTTGCGCAGCGCGTGCGCCAGCCCTTCGGTAAACGTCTTCACGCCGGCCTTGGAGACGTTGTAGGCGAGGTTGCCGGGCGGCGTGGTGATGCCCTGCTTGGAGCCGGTGTTGATGATGAGCCCCGGTTTTCCAGCTGCGAGCATGCGCGGCGCGAAGGCCTCGGTGCCGTGCACGACGCCCCAGAAATTGATGTCCAGAAGCCGCTTCCAGGCGTCGCGGTTCTCCCAGGGCTTACCTGGATTGTTGCCGACGCCGGCATTGTTCATCAGCACCGACACCGCGCCGAAGGCGCCGTAAGCGAGGTCCGCCAGCCGGTCGACCTCTTCGGCCTTGGAGACGTCGGTGGGGATCGGGAGGACGGCATCCTTCCCGGCGATCGCGGCGACAGCCTCCGTCGCCTGGTCGAGGCGCACGCTACCGATATCGGCGAGCACCGTCTTCATGCCCATCGCCGCGAACCGTTTCGCGGCGGCGAGGCCGATGCCGCTGGCGCCGCCGGTGATGACGGCGACATTGCCCGAGGCGAAAGCTGGCAGGGCGGTCTGGATTTCGGCGTCGCTGGTCATGGTTTCCATCCTTGTTCGGGTCGCGCCGAACTTAACGCTCGCCGCCGCTGAGGCAAGGCTGGTTCGTCCCGATGGGCGATCGCGAGGCCGCAACGGTTGACGACTTACAGTCGCAACGGGTTGACCATCGCTGTGCCTGCCGCGCATGCTGTCCTGAAAAAGGAGCTCGGTATTTGACCGACTGGATCGGAATCCTCAAAGAGCAGACCGCCAATGGCGACGAGATGGGCCGCGAGGTGCCCAAGATGCTCGCCAATCCCGATATCAGCGAGACGCAGGTGAAAACGCTGTTCGCGGCGCTGGAGAAGCAGGCGGATTTCGCCGAGAAGCTGCGGCTGGCGCTGGAGAAGTTCGGCCATGACTTCCCGATCATCAAGGCGGCCGAGCGGCTGGAGGAGCGCTATGCCGACCTTGCCGCCTCGGTGGCCGAGAAGCTGAAAGCGATGCGGAAATAGGTTTCTATTTTTCGATCAGCCTCTCGAACCGCTTGTCGGGCGCAAACCAGATCGCCGCCACAAGCACGTAGATCGCCACGCTGATCCATTGGTTGAGAAAGCTGAGCAGGACGGCGGCGATGTAGAGCGCCAGAGAAATCTTGCCCTTGCGATCCTGGCCCACGGCCCTGGCGAAGGTCGTTTCGGCGCCGTGCAGATGGCGCAGCTTGATGACCAAGATGTTGTAGGCAACGGCGCAAAGCGCCAGGTCGAAGCCATAGACGGCGACCGGCACCGGGGCGAAGTGGTTCTCCCCCATGAACGCGGTGGTCACCGGCATCAGCGACAGCCAGAACAGCAGGTTCATGTTGGCCCACAGCACGCGCCCGTCGACGCGTTGCACGGTGTGGAACATGTTGTGCAGGTTGTTCCAGTAGATGCCGACATTGATGAAGGAGAGCACGTAGCAGAAGAAGACCGGCCACAGCGGCAAAAGCGCGGAAAAATCCTCGCCATGCGGCACTTTCAGCTCCAGCACCATGATGGTGATGATGATGGCGACGACGCCATCGGTGAATGCCTCGACCCGTCCCTTGCCCATGATTCTTCCCTCGCTTTGCGTCGACGTTAAGGGAGGATGCCGCGGCTGACCATCCTGCCAGAACTGTCAGGAGGAGATTCGCAGGGTGGAACGGCGCTATTATGTAGGCGTTGGGCTTGCAACCCTCGGAGGTCGCCATGAACAGCTACGCTCAAACCATGACGCGTGACCATGAGCTTGGCGGGAGGACCGCGAAGGCCGCCGTCGCCGCCATGATCGCCGCGCTTTTTGCCGGCAGCACCGCGCTGACCCCGCTCTACATCATCTACAAGCAGGCCTTCGGCTTCTCTCAGGTCACGCTGACGCTGGTTTACGCCGTCTACGTCGTCGGCAATCTGGGGGCGCTGCTGTTTTTCGGCCGGGTGTCGGATGTGATCGGTCGCCGTCCCGCCGCGCTCGCCGCGATGGGGATTGCCGTGGTCAGCGCGTTGTTTTTCCTCTTCGCCGAAAACCTCGCCTGGCTCGACATCGCCCGCATTCTGAGCG
>NZ_RZSB01000348.1:0-6117 GCF_004023285.1 Mesorhizobium sp. M2A.F.Ca.ET.067.02.1.1 | reverse complement strand
GTCACCTACGCCACCAACAACGAGCTCGGCTTCGACTATCTGCGCGACAATATGAAGTATGAGCGCTCGCAGATGGTGCAGCGCGGCCACTCCTACGCCATCGTCGACGAGGTCGATTCCATCCTGGTGGACGAGGCGCGCACGCCGCTGATCATTTCCGGTCCGCTTGAGGACCGCTCGGAAATGTACAACACCATCGACGCCTTCATGCTGAAGCTCGGCCCGGCCGACTACGAGGTCGACGAGAAGCAGAAGACGACGATCTTCACCGAGGAAGGAACCGAGAAGCTCGAAAACATGCTGACAGCGGCGGGCTTGCTCAAAGGTGAGTCGCTCTATGACGTCGAGAATGTCGCCATCGTCCACCACGTCAACAACGCGCTGAAGGCGCATCTGCTCTTCCAGAAGGATCGCGATTACATCGTGCGCAACGGCGAGATCGTCATCATCGACGAGTTCACCGGCCGCATGATGCCAGGACGCCGCTATTCGGAAGGCCTGCACCAGGCGCTCGAGGCCAAGGAGCATGTGCAGATCCAGCCGGAGAACCAGACGCTGGCCTCCGTCACCTTCCAGAACTATTTCCGCCTCTACAAGAAGCTCGCCGGCATGACCGGCACGGCGCTGACCGAGGCCGAGGAATTCGCCAACATCTACAATCTCGAAGTCACCGAGATCCCGACCAACCTGCCGGTCGCCCGCAAGGACGAGGACGACGAGGTCTACCGTACGGTCGACGAGAAATACAAGGCGATCGTCAAGGAAATCAAGGACGCGCGCGACCGCGGCCAGCCGATCCTGGTCGGCACCACCTCGATCGAGAAATCCGAGCAACTGGCCGAGCGCCTGCGCAAGGAAGGCATCAAGGACTTCGAAGTGCTGAACGCTCGCCACCATGAGCGCGAGGCGTCCATCGTCGCCCAGGCCGGCAAGCCCGGCGCCATCACCATCGCCACCAACATGGCCGGCCGCGGCACCGACATCAAGCTCGGCGGCAATGCCGAGATGCGCATCGCCGAGGAGCTTGGCGACATGCCGGCCGGCCCCGAGCGCGAGGCGCGGGAAAAGGCCATCATCGACGATGTCGAACGCCTGAAGGAAAAGGCGCTGGCCGCCGGCGGCCTTTACGTTCTGGCCACCGAGCGCCACGAATCGCGCCGCATCGACAACCAGTTGCGCGGCCGCTCCGGCCGTCAGGGCGATCCGGGCCGCTCGAAATTCTTCCTGTCGCTGCAGGATGACCTGATGCGCATCTTCGGCTCCGAGCGCATGGACGGCATGCTGCAGAAGCTCGGCCTCAAGGAAGACGAGGCGATCATCCATCCCTGGATCAACAAGGCGCTGGAGAAGGCGCAGAAGAAGGTCGAGGCGCGCAACTTCGACATCCGCAAGAATCTGTTGAAGTATGACGACGTCTCGAACGACCAGCGCAAGGTGGTGTTCGAGCAGCGCATCGAGCTGATGGACGGCGAAGGCCTGTCGGAGACGATCACCGAGATGCGTGAAGGCGTCATCGAGGAGATCGTCGCCAAGAACATCCCCGAAAACGCCTATGCCGAGCAATGGAACGTCGCCGGCCTCAAGGAAGAGGTGGGGCAATACCTCAACCTCGACCTGCCGATCGAGGAATGGGTCAAGGAAGAGGGCATCGCCGAGGACGACATCCGCGAGCGCATCACGGCCGCGGCCGATGCCGCCGCCAAGGAGCGCGCCGATCGCTTCGGCCCCGACGTGATGAATTATGTCGAGCGTTCGGTGGTGTTGCAGACGCTCGATCATCTGTGGCGCGAGCATATCGTCAATCTCGATCATCTGCGCTCGGTCGTCGGCTTCCGCGGCTACGCCCAGCGCGACCCGCTGCAGGAATACAAGGGCGAAGCCTTTGAGCTGTTCCAGGGCATGCTGGGCAATTTGCGCCAAGCTGTCACCGCGCAGCTGATGCGCGTCGAGCTGGTGCGCGAGGCTGCGGACGCGCCGCCGCCCGAGGCGCCCGAGATGTTCGGCAGCCATATCGACGGCTCCACCGGCGAGGACGATTTCCAGGGCGGCGAAACCGCGCTTCTCCTGCGCCAGGATTCGAATACCGTTGTCGCTCCGGAAAACCGCGACCCGAAGAACCCCGCGACCTGGGGCAAGGTCGGCCGCAACGAAGCCTGCCCCTGCGGCTCCGGCAAGAAATACAAGCACTGCCACGGCGCCTTCGCCTGACGCAGTCTTCCTTCTCCCCGTCACTATACGGGGAGAAGGTGCCCGAAGGGCGGATGAGGGGCAGCGCCGGCGCTGGCGATTACCGCAGATCGCCTGACTTGTTCGAGCTTCCCGTCAGCTGAACCTTACACCAGCCCCGACGCGCGCGCCGCGGCCGCTGCTTCGCCGCGCGAGACGGCTTCCAGTTTCCCGAGCACCGCCGAAACGTGGTGATCGACCGTCTTCGGCGAGATCGCCATATGCGCGGCGATCTTCTTGTTGGAGAAGCCTCGTTCGATCAACTGCAGGACCTCCATCTGGCGCTGCGTAAGGCCGGCCTGGTTGGCGCGCGTCGCCTGCCTTGGACCTCTGGCAATACGGCCCACGCCGCTCTGCCGCAGCAGGCCGCGCACATGCTGCGCTACTGGTCTTGCGCCGAGCGCCTCGAAAATATCCAGCGCTTCACGCTGCGCGGCCTCGTCGCCCTGCAGCAAGGCGAGCGCCCGTTCGAAAGGGGCGCCCATCCTCGCCCAAAGCGCAGCGGCGGCGCGCCAGTCGCCGATCAATTGCAGGCGATGCGGCTCGGCCATGCTGTCGGTCTCGCCGGGATCGCTTTCCGGCAACAAAAGCCGCCGCCAGGCCGCCAGCCCGCCGAACACCGCCCGCGTCGGCGCGAGGCCTTCGGCAAGGGCGATCAGATGCAGCGCTTCATCCCTGTCGCCCTCGCCCAGCCACGCCAGCTCGGCCATCACCTCGGCAAAAGGCACAAGCCGTTGCAGTTCCATGCCCTTGTCCAGGAACCGCCTCATCTCTTCCACGATCGGCTCGGCCGACGGGTCGCCGCGGCGGATGCGCAAGCGTGCCAGCGCGACGAGCGATGGATAGCGTACCAACGGCGTCGTTGCTTCATCATCGACAACCTCATGCGCCACCGCCGCGGCGTCGTCCCAGAGGCCGAGCCTCAGCAGCAGCTGCGCCTGCACGCCGCGCATGTAGTCGCGCCATGTCGCGAGATCGTTCTCGACGCAGTAGCCGATGCCGCGCTCCAGCAACGAGGACGCCTCCTTGAAGTTGAGCCTGTTCATCTCGACGCAGGCGCAGTTGGTGAAGGCGCGCGCCGCATGTTCCTGGAAGTTTCCCGACAATGCGATTCCCAGGCTGCGGGCGAGATCGCGCCGCCCCTTGGCGAAGTCCAGCCATTGCCCGGCGGCGCCGACATTGTTCAGCGCATGACACAGAATATCCGGCCGGTTGAGCCGCTCCGCCAGCTCCACGGCCTTGCCGCCGAGCATGAGCGTGTCCTCGAGCCGTTCGGCGAGCATCGCCAGCTGCGAGAGGTTGGAATAAGCCATGGCGAGTTCAGGGCCGTCAGGCGCTGTCTCCAGAAGCTCCACGGCCTGCGCTCCGAACCGGTCCGCGGCCTCGCGATCGCCGAGCAGGTAGGCAAAGCGCGACAGGCAGCGTAGACCGTCGCCCTCCTTGACCCGATCGCCCTGCGCCTGGCGCAACTGGCGCGCCTGGCCCTGCGCTTCCATCGCCGCCTCGACGCGGCCGATCAGGTGGCACTCGAAAGCATGGCCCTCATAGAGCTCGGCTCGCTTGTCGACCGGCAGCATATCCGCATAGCGCAGGGCAACCTCGTAATAGCCCACCGCGTCGCGATGCGCGCCGACCCGCGAAGCCTCGCGCGCCGCCGCCGGCGCGAGCTCGCGCACCACCTCCAGGTTCTGCGCTTCCACGGCATGATGCACCAGCCTTGCGGTGGCCACTTGCGGGTTTTCGCGCAAGGCTGCCAGGGCGCGTTCATTGTATTCGCGCCGTTTGCTTGGCGTCAGCGCCATCTCGATGGCCGTGCGGGCGATCTCGTGCCGGAAGGCATAGCCGTCGCCGAAATCCTCGAGCAGGCCGTTGGCGACGCATTCGGCGAGCTGGCCGGCGGCGGCAATCCCGCAAAGGCCGCTCAGCGCCCAGGCGTCGGCGCGGCGCGGAAACACCGAGACGGCGTCGAGCATCGAGCGCGCGCCCGGTGACAGTTTTTCGGCGCGCGCCAGCACGGCGTCGCGCACGCTTGCCGGCAAGGCGCCATCGCCTTCGGCGGCGAGCAGCTCGGTGACGAAGAAGGCGTTACCGGCGCTTGCCCGGTAGATCGCCTCGCCGTCGCGCTCGGCGGTTGCGGCCAGCGACAGCACGGCGCTTTCGCTGAGCAGCGGCACGTCGATACGCACGACATTGCCGGCCGGGATCTCGCCGAGCGCCCGGCGCACGCGCATCTGCCCTTCGCTGCGATCGGTCCGCGCAGTGATCAGGAGCAGGATGCGGGTGTTTGCGATGCGCCGGCCGAGGAAGCGCACGAAATCGAGTGTCGCGTCGTCGGCCCAGTGCAGATCCTCGATGACGAGCAGGCACGGGCCTTTCGCCTCGAAGACGTCGAGCGCCTCGGAAAACAACGGCAGCCGCTGCACCTGGCGGTCGTCCATCGCCCGCGGCAGTTCCCACCGCGCGTCGCGGGCCAGATCATAAAGCGGCCCCAGCGGATCCGGGATGGACAGGTCCTCGCAGGCGCTGCGAAGCATTGTCAGGCCATCATCCAGTCGGCTCGCGAACGCCTCGACCAGCGCCGTCTTGCCGGCGCCCGCCTCGCCCAAGACGACCACGACGCGGCCGCGGCCCCCCATTGCGTCCGCCAACAGGGCATCCATCTGCTGCAGCTGCGGCTGCCGTTCCAGAAGCATCATCGCTCTCTCGCGAAATTGGAATTCCATCGTGGCGGATCGCCGCCGCGATAGCGTGGGAGACAGTCCTAAAATGTGACTTTCCACACATTCAAGTGCCATCTTCCACATAAAACGTCCCAAAGATAGGGAATCGTCCGGAGCAATATGGGGAATGGCTCCGATGCGCAGTCTTTGCCGAAATGGTGGGATCCGCCTTGCTCGAAACGAGCACGGAGCAATTCCGGGAAAACTGCGTAGCGGTTGGGCTCGGCGACTTCGCCGTGGCCTTCCGTCCGGAATTGCGTGGAAACTTGCAATCCAATCACGAAAGGAAAGACGATCGTGCCACGTTATCTCGTTGAACGCACCTTCCCGGAAGGCCTGAACGTGCCGATGAACGATGCCGGCGCCACCGCGATGGGCGGCGTCATCGCCCGCAACGCCGAGAAAGGCGTCACCTGGGTGCAATCCTTCGTCTCGCCCGACAAGGGCAAGAGTTTCTGCATCTACGACGCGCCCTCGCCGGAGGCGATCCGCAGCACCGCGCAAAAGAATGCGCTTCCCGTCGACAAGATCACGGAGGTGCGGGTCCTCGACCCCTACTTTTATCGCTGACGGGGAAGACCGTGTCGGGCAGACCATCCCCGTCGCCGGCGGACCTGACGCCGTGCCGGACAGCGAGAGTGTATCCGCCGCGGCGGATTACCTCCCGCCACGGCGCGGCTACATGCGACGGGCTTTGTCGGCGCTGCTTTCGCCGTTGCGAAATCGGCGCCGCCTTCTGCCGCCTCAGAACGATTACCTGAGACGCGATATCGGCCTCGATGAGCGGGAAATGCCGCGCGAATACTGGGAATATTGGTGACATCACCACTGATCCCGCAGCGTCCGGACCGGCGAACATCCCATTTACCGACAGGAGCCGCCAGGGCGCGGAGTTGGCCTTGACCGGCCGACCCACTGCCCGCTCGCCTCAACTGAATTGGAGAGACAAATGAGCATTCAGACCTTAGCCAGATGCGCCATCGGCGCCTCCGCCTCGACCATCCTGCTGATAGCGGGCGCCGCTACCGCGCAAACCGTCAACCCGCTCGCCGAAAAGGTGCGGGCGCTCGACAGCCGCTTCGAGGACGTGGCGGTGGCGAAGGCCGAAGGCTACGCGCCGATCCCCTGCGCCAGCGGCCTCACCGGCGGCGCCATGGGCATTCACTACGTC